>JAKEGI010000243.1 GCA_022615595.1 Bacteroidales bacterium
GGCATCGGCCTTGCCTTCAGCCAGATACTCGGCAATCTCTTTTCCTCTTAGATGTGAGGGCCATACCTCTTCATACTCAACTGTTGCAGTCTCAAAGGCTAAGCCGGCATCATGCAGAAGCTGCCTGCGACGCGGTGAGGCAGAAGCCAGTATAAGTCTGTAGTCCTTCAGAGAATCAGCGATCATCCTAGAATATCTTTCCTGATGTGATCATGGCACCTGCCACGAGTGAATAGAGTATCCCGAAAAGCATGATGACCTTCATCATCCGGCTGGCGGCATGTAGCAGATGCTTCTCTTTTCCGGTGATAACGCTGTATATCACATATGCAAATGGCAGGGCGATCAGCAGAGTGATCAGGATCAGTGTTATTTTGTCGTTAAGATACCTGAACCATACAGTGTAAAGAGACAGAAGGGTAATGAGTGAAAGCAAGACAACAACTATTTTAGAGATGTACATTCCTGCCGACACAGGCAGGGTCTTTCTCTCCATGGCCAGGTCACCTTCATAGTCCTCCATATCCTTTATTATCTCCCTGATGAGTGTTGTCAGGAAGGCGAAGAGGGCAAATCCGCCCACCCAGTAAAAGAGAATGGCCACACCGGGAAAAGAGACAACAGCTGACGAATAGTGCGAATAGATTGCCGGCGCGTCATAGAGCACAACCATCAGAGGCACCATTGCGGTCAGGAGAGCAACGATCAGATTTCCGATGAGAAACTGTCTCTTGTAGGCAGCCGAATAGAAGTAGAGAAGGCCGGTGACAAACAGGAAGATGAACCCCAGCCAGAAGTAACCTATGCGTGCGGAGACGAAGAATCCGCCTGCCACACCCAGGATATTGAGAACTATGTGGTACATCATGGCCTTCTGCCTGGTAATTGTGTTTCCTACTATTATCCTGCCCCGGTTGATGAGATCAGTGCGTATATCAAAGTAATCATTGATGACGTATCCGGCAGCGGTGATGAGCACTGTTGAAACGACAAGCACTACGAATTCAAACCAGCCGAGCTGAAAAGTCATCCGGGTGACAACAAGGGGATCGTCTGCAAGCGTTACAGGCATGGCAGAGAGCAGAGGTCTCAAGACAGCATACCTCATCAGCATCATTGTGAGAGCCACGATAAGCAGATTGGGCAATCTCACAAGTGTCAGGAGATCCTTCATGTTCTCACCAGGAGAATGCTTCATAATCCATCCAGTTATTGTGAAGTCTGAGCGTCTGTTCTATTACATCACGCACACACCCTTCGCCTCCGCGCTTACCCGAGATGTATACTGATATCTGCTTGATCTCACTGTCTGCATCGCTGGGGCATACCGGAAGACCAACCATCTTCATCACCTCATAATCAGGAATATCGTCGCCCATGTAAAGGACATCCTTCAGGTCAACATCCCATTTGCTGATGAGCTCCTTCATGCTCTCTTTCTTGGTGCGCGAGTTCAGATAGATATCAGTGACACCCAGCGTCTTAAGTCTTTTGATATACTCTTTGGAACTGGCACCGGAGATCACGCCTACACGGTACCCTTTCTTGACTGCCAGCTGAATGGCATAACCGTCTCTCAGATTCACGGTGCGAAGCGGCACCCCCCATACAGACATAGGGATAGTCTGGGTTGACAGGACACCGTCAATATCGAATACGAAGCCTTTGACTCTCTGAAGCTCTTCCTTGAAATTGGTCATCTCCCGCTCTTTTTATAAAACCGTGTGATCATTCCGCTTATCAACCGGTACAGTTTCTGGTATTCAGGCGAGAAAGATAACAATTCAAGATGACTTTTTATTGTTCCGGAATCATGTCTTACGGCAGGGCCTGTCTGTGCGGCCGATGGTCCGGCACGCAGCGCCTTGCGGGCAGTCTCCTCAATCAGCGGTCTCATGATCTCACTATCAAAGCCTGCCCCCGAGGCTATGGTTTCACCGGCCGTCATCATGAAATTGGAGAAGTTATTTGTAAAAACGGCAGCCACATGCAGGTATCTGCGGCGCTCAGAATCACACTCATATGCCCCTGACCCTAACTGGTTCCCCAGGCTCTTGAGTACTTCGAGAGTAGTTTCATCGGTGGCTTCCACAAAAAAGGGTACCTTTGATATATCAGGTATGAAACCCTTTGTAAAAGTCTGCAACGGGTATAATACTCCCGCACGGCTGGTGCGTTGAAGCGCAGAGAGAGGGACACTGCCTGCAGTGTGAACTATTATGGTGTGATCAGGAACGGTGATGGCCGAGGCAACTTCTGAAACGGAGGTATCAGTTACGGCAAGTATCAGGATGTCACAGTCGTCAGCGACAGACATATCTCTTCTCCATTCTGCACCTGTTGATGCAGCAAGAGCAGCTGCGCTGGAGCCTCCCCTGGAGGCTACTGACAATACCCTGTGGCCTGCGGTGATGAACCTGAGTGACAACGCCTCCGCAACGTTTCCGGCACCGATAAATGATATATTGCAGGCTGACACGTGCAGAGTGGCTTATTCATTTTTCCTGTGCGGATAATCACTTACCGTAGTCGTACGAGGATATCGCCGTCACCTTGATCTGGTAGATCTTATAAGGCGAGTATTGCCCTGAATTGCTGTTGTTCATAAGCCAGGTGCAGTCATAGAAGTATTCTCCTGAAACAACCACCTCCTGCCCTTGTTCGAGCTGGGTCAGTTCACCCATAAACTCCTGAGGGTTGCAGAAATTAAATATTGAGTATGGGTCGGTGACAGGTGAAAACTGAGCCATGTTCTTTTCAGCATTGTATGAGATATAAGCGTGGCCCTGGTCTATTGTATCCAGCCTGTCTCCGTCACATCCGCACTTTGGCTGCTTCTTGCAGCCTGTATCTGATATCACCGCTGCTATTACCAGCAGTGTCAATACCCCTGAAGCCAGAATCTTTTTTATGTACATCATTTCATTCTGTTAGTCGACTGCAAATTAACGCTTATTTTCCTTCATTACAAAAAAAGAAGGCTGTTGCTTGCGCATCAGCCTCCTCCTTATTGAATAAAACTGCTTTATGCCTGTGCAGTGGGGCCGCCAAAAGTGACCGGCATAACCGGTCCTGAACCCTTGACCTCACGTATCGGACCATGCACAGCTTCATATTTTGAGATATTGTCATTCAAAGCTGCAACAAACCGCTTGGCATGCTCGGGAGTAAGGATGATCCTCGATTTGACCTGTGATTTGGGTACTCCGGGCATGATCCGTATGAAATCGATAACAAACTCAGCCGGTGAATGAGTAATTACTGCAAGGTTTGAATAAACCCCCTGGGCAACCTCCTCACTCAGCTCGATGTTAAACTGTCCCTGATTCTTGTTATCTGACATGGTTCCTGAATTTAGTCCTGTTCCACTTCTTTTGTGCTGTGACCGGCATGAACGAGCGCCTCGTAATCATCAAGAGATCCTACAATAACATTTGTATACTCCCTGAGTCCTGTTCCGGCCGGTATCAGGTGACCCACAATGACGTTCTCCTTAAGGCCTTCAAGGAAGTCTATCTTCCCTAAGATGGCAGCCTCGTTAAGAACCTTTGTGGTCTCCTGGAATGAAGCCGCGGAGAAGAAGCTGTTCGTCTGAAGGGCAGCACGCGTGATACCCTGCAGAACCTGCTGTGAAGTCGCCGGGATGGCATCCCTTGCTTCAATCACCTTCAGGTCACGACGCTTCAGAACCGAGTTCTCATCTCTCAGCTTACGGGCAGTGATAACCATTCCCGGACGTAGTGTCTGACTGTCACCGGCATCGAGAACTATCTTCTTGCCGTAAACCCAGTCATTCTCATCCATGAACTCAAGCTTGTCTACAACCTGGCGCTCGAGGAACTTAGTGTCACCCGGATCGATGATCTCCACCTTACGCATCATCTGTCTTACTATGATCTCAAAGTGCTTGTCATTGATCTTCACACCCTGCAGACGGTATACCTCCTGAATCTCATTAACGATATACTCCTGAACCTTTGTGGGGCCCTTGATTGCGAGTATGTCAGACGGAGTTATCGCTCCGTCGGAGAGAGGTGTTCCAGCCCTGACATAATCGTTCTCCTGAACGAGGATCTGCTTCGAGAGAGGCACGAGATACTTCTTCATCTCACCTGACTTGGAGGTGATGGTTATCTCCCTGTTACCCCTCTTTATCTTGCCGTATGTAACTTCACCGTCGATCTCTGTCACGATGGCAGGATTGGACGGGTTACGGGCCTCGAACAGCTCGGTGACGCGCGGCAGACCTCCGGTGATGTCACCCGACTTGCCGACTGCCCTCGGTATCTTGACGAGAGTATCACCCGCCACAACCAACTTGTTGAGATCAGTAACGAGGTGAGCCCCTACAGGAAGGTTGTATGACTTGATCTCCGTTCCTTCAGGAGACATGATCTTGATTGTCGGGTTTTTAGTCTTGTCCCTGCTCTCAATGATAACCTTCTCCTTGAAGCCTGTCTGTTCGTCAGACTCCTCACGGAACGTGATGCCTTCGATCAGGTAATCAAACGCCACCTTACCGGCAACCTCTGAGATGATGACGGCGTTGAACGGATCCCACTCACAGATAAGATCCCCCTTGCTTACCTCCTGGTTGGGCTTGATATAGAGTTTGCTACCGTAAGGAATAGTATGGGTGGTAAGGGCAATGCCTGTCTTCTTGTCAACTATTCTCAGCTCACCCAGACGACCGATGACCACATCAATCTTTCCCTTCTCCGGATCTTTCTTGGAAACCGTTCTCACCTCCTCAATGACGGCAATACCGCCATATCTTGCTACAAGGCTTGACTCGGTAGTGATATTTGAAGCAGTACCTCCGACGTGGAAAGTACGGAGTGTCAGCTGGGTACCGGGTTCACCGATACTCTGTGCTGCTATTACACCTGTTGCCTCACCTTTCTGCACCATTCTTCCCGTTGCCAGGTTACGTCCGTAACATTTGGCGCATACACCTTTCTTCGATTCGCATGTCAAAACGGAACGAATCTCAACCTGTTCAATAGGCGACTGTTCGATGCGGTTGGCAACATCTTCGGTGATCTCTTCACCTGAATTGGTGATGAGCTCGCCAGTGAGAGGGTTATAGATATCGTGTACCGTGGTACGGCCAAGGATCCTGTCATAGAGTGACTCAACCACCTCCTCATTGTTCTTGATCGCCGTGGCTACAAGACCGCGAAGCGTACCGCAGTCCTCCTCGGTAATGATCACATCCTGTGAAACGTCAACAAGACGGCGGGTGAGATATCCTGCATCAGCTGTCTTGAGAGCCGTATCAGCAAGACCTTTGCGGGCACCGTGGGTGGAGATGAAGTATTCAAGTACCGAAAGACCCTCCTTGAAGTTTGAAAGGATCGGGTTCTCGATGATCTCTGAGCCTGACGACCCTGATTTCTGTGGCTTCGCCATAAGACCCCTCATGCCTGACAGCTGACGGATCTGTTCCTTTGAACCCCTCGCGCCGGAGTCAAGCATCATGTACACTGAATTGAATCCCTGCTTGTCATTCGAGAGCTGTTTCATGAGGCTCTGCGTCAGACGGGCGTTTACATGTGTCCAGATATCAATGATCTGGTTGTATCTCTCATTGTTGGTGATGAAACCCATGCTGTAGTTCGAAAGAACCTCGTCAACCTGCTCATAGCCCTCTGCTACAAACATCTCCTTCTCCTGCGGGATGATAACATCGTCGAGGTTGAAAGAGAGGCCGCCGGTGAATGCCATCCTGAAACCAAGATCCTTGATAGCATCAAGGAAATCGGCCGTCTTGGCTGTACCGGCCTTCTTGAGCACATTACCAATGATATCCCTCAGAGACTTCTTGGTCAACAGATCATTAATGTAACCTACCTCCTCGGGTACAAACTCATTGAAGAGCACCCGCCCGACAGTGGTCTCGATGATATGTCTGACCTTTTCTCCGTTAACGACATCATTGACCTTGACCTTTATGACAGCGTGAAGGTCTATCTTACCCTCATTATATGCAATGTGCACCTCTTCGGGTGAATAGAATATCGTACCCTCGCCCTTGACTTTAATCGTCTCCGTGCTCTTGCGTGCCTTGGTGATGTAATAGAGTCCGAGAACCATGTCCTGTGACGGAACGGTGATAGGCGCTCCGTTGGCAGGGTTGAGTATGTTGTGTGATGCAAGCATCAGCATCTGTGCCTCGAGAATGGCGGCGTTGCCCAGGGGCAGATGCACAGCCATCTGGTCTCCGTCGAAGTCAGCGTTGAACGCTGTACAGACGAGCGGGTGAAGCTGTATGGCCTTACCCTCGATAAGCTTCGGCTGGAAGGCCTGGATACCAAGCCTGTGAAGTGTCGGTGCACGGTTGAGCATGACGGGATGGCCCTTGAGAACGTTCTCGAGGATATCCCATACCACCGGATCCTTGCGGTCAACAATCTTCTTGGCACTCTTGACAGTCTTGACTATGCCGCGCTCAATGAGCTTGCGTATCACAAAAGGCTTGTAGAGTTCGGCAGCCATGTCTTTCGGGATACCGCATTCATGTAGATGCAGCTCCGGGCCGACGACGATGACTGAACGGGCTGAGTAGTCAACCCTCTTACCCAGAAGGTTCTGACGGAAACGTCCCTGCTTGCCCTTCAGACTGTCTGACAGTGATTTAAGAGGCCTGTTGGCATCTGTCTTGACC
>JAKEGI010000244.1 GCA_022615595.1 Bacteroidales bacterium
ACTGGAAAATAGAGATTACCCTGCCTTGTTGCCCTGTTCCTGCACGAGCAAACTGAAACAAGCAGAAGAATGGCAAACAGTTTAAATATGGTTCCTTTCATCAGCCAAGCAGTGTTAATATACAAATGTAAGAAAAATGGTCATTCCATCTCTCCGTTTTACTTTTTTTGGATCCTGCGGGTCCCGAAGAAAGAAATGGTCCGCTTCAGCACGTCGAAATATAGCATGACATAAAGAAATAATGTCGAGAAGAGCACCAGAAGAACATTGAAGGTGAATGTGTCAGGTTGATGACCGAGAAAATTCTTTACCGGTGCCATGAAATGAGCCCGGAAGCTTAATTTACCTGAATAATGAGGTTCAAGATAGATCAGATCGACATTTTGAATAAGTTTTCCTTTGTACTCCAGGATCTTATTTTTTTCATATACTTTTCTTACTATTTCCTCAAGCTTGTCATTATGGTAGTCATCATACAGTCCGTTCAGCACCTGCCTGTTATCACTAACGTAGGTATCAAGCTTGTGGTCAGCAGAATTACTTATCCTTCTGAATTCCTTATCTGCCGCTGTCAGCCAGCCGGCAGTCCGACTGCCAAGTTCCGGCGTGAAGAGAGAGGCAGTGACAGAATCCGTGCCTGCAAATGGTTCAAGGCCTCCGGCTGACGCAATGGTACTGAGCTCATTCCTGATGAGTGTCAGTTTGTACTCTTCAGGCGAAATACTACCGTCCCTTTGCACGATACCCGTGGTTATTTCAAGAGCTTCCATGATCCGGGGGATACGATAAATGGTGTTAAAGTCAGAGATGCTTATCTGCTGCCTGAGAGGATAGACCCTCCGGCCATATTCATTGCCGGTAAACTGCCTTACCATCAGCGCTTCATAGGTCCAGCGGGTGGGCATGACCTCTGCTATAAGGGGCACCTTGTCAACACTGCCGATCTTCCTGTTCAGCTTGTCAAAAGGAAACATGGCGCCGCTGAGCACCATCATCGGGATCATCAGAACAGGAATGACAATGTATATCGTTATCGCCGAATTGAATGCCGATGAAATGTTCAGCCCGATCATGTTGGCACAGAAGGCCGTGGTGAACAGTGCAGCCCAGTATGAGAAGAACAGTCCTTTGATTCCAAGGATAGGATTGGCAACAATAAGGAAAAGGAAGGTCTGCACTGATGAGATCAGTATCAGGACTCCAATCTTCGAAAGCAAGTAGCTTCCCCGGCTTAGATTGAGGAAGTGTTCCCTCTTGAGTATCTTCCGGTCCCTGAATATCTCCTCGGCGCTTACTGTCAGGCCGAGGAAAAGGGCGACAATCACGCTTATGAAAATGAATATGGGGATGTTTTCATTTTCCCTGAAGACATAGATGTGTGATGAAGGATCAGCAATGTATCTAATGATGAACGAGAGAATCAGACCGAGGAGTGGACCTTCCAGCAATATCAGCATGAGATACTGCCTGTTGGCTGCCTTGCTTTTTATATCGCGTGACAGGTATAGAGCAGCCTGCTTCCACCAACCGGGTCTCTGAAGTGTTGAAAAAGCGGGGGTGGTAACTTCATTCGCCGCAACAACCGGATGAGTCTTTCTGTAGGCTTCGGCCCACTCGGCAGGAGAGACCTTCCTCTTGTCTGTATCACGGCCGAACTCGTCAAGCACCCTGGTCTCAAGAATTTTGAAGAGGGTTTCAGAATTCACATTGCCGCATGAGGGACATTCGCCTACCTCATTGTTTATCTGTGCATCAAGTGTCTTAAAGTGCACCAGGGCTTCGATAGGGTTGCCGTAAAAGACCATATGCCCATCCTGATCGAGTACAAGCACATTATCAAATCCCTTGAAGATCTCAGAAGAGGGCTGATGCACTACGGTTATCACCACCTTACCCCTGAACGTAAGGTCACGAAGCAGGTCAATCACATTCTCTGAGTCACGTGATGACAGTCCTGATGTCGGTTCGTCAAGGAAGAGCACAGAAGGCTCCCTCACAAGTTCCAGCGCAATATTCAGTCTCTTTCTCTGTCCTCCGCTGATCACCTTGTCGAGAGGAGAGCCAACCCTGTAGTTTCTCTTTTCATACAACCCGAGTGTATTCAATGTCTGGTTGACAATAGCAGTTATCTCGCTCCTGTTTCTGCCGGCAAGGCAAAGGGAGGCTGCGTAGAACAGATTATCAAACACCGTCAGTTCTTCGACAAGGAGATCGTCCTGGGGGACGTAACCTATGACACCGTCAGGCAACTCACTCCTTGAGAAAATAGACGTTCCGTTTATCCTGACATCACCTGACGAGGGCTTCAGCAGCCCGCTCAGAAGATTTAAAAGAGTGGTCTTCCCGGTGCCGCTTGCCCCCATGATACCAATAAGCTTTCCCTCGCGGGCTGAAAAACTCAGGTGGGTAATTGCGGGTGTTCCGTCCGGGAAATTGTATGTAAGCCGGTCAGCAACAAAGGTGAGCCTGTGGACGTCGGTGTATGAGACATATCTGGCCGTTACGTCACCGTAATAAAGAGTGAATGATGGAGGTAAATGTACCGAGCTGCCATGGGCAAAAGTATAGATCTTGCTGCCGGTCATCGGAAGTCCGTTAAGAAGAGCCGTACCTGGGCAGAAAGAACGCACAAAATAGATATTGACGCTGGCAATCCTCAGAAACACAAAAAACGAATTGCCGGAATCAGGACCTCCTTCCGTGCTTCCTGCACCGATCAGTTTGATTGCCGTGTCATTGAATTTATCCTCTTCCTCTTCCCTTGCAAAAAGCCATATGCTGTTGAACTCTTCCTGTGATACCCTGAAAACCTCAGCGATGGTGTTGATGATATTCATCCTCTGAGGGGTGTACTGCTTGTCAGAATCAATCAGCTCAAAACATCTCAGGAGGGCAATGACTCTCTGCTCCTGTGACAGAGTCCTGTTAATCTGATTACAGAGGTTCAATATCCTGATTGAGTCTCTCACCGAGGCTGTTTCACCTTCAGTGATCGGTTTGTTCACCTGCAGGGGCCCTGCATTTTCGAGGAAGAGACGCATATATTCAGATGCGCTTTTATGGGGCAACTGCTTATTCAGGAAGCCGGAGACATAATTCATCTCACTTTGCAGCATACCTCCGTCCTGCTTAACTATCAGGGCGAACAGCTCCATCATGGCCCGCAGGATCTCTTCACTCATTTATCAGTTAATATTATGTTAGCAGGTTCAGCTACCAAGATAATGATTAATGTAAAAATATATACTTACTTTTACTCTTAATCCAATCAGGGCAGAATGGTAAAATCCTTTCTTTTAATCTTCTTTACAGGATTCAACTTTCTTCTGAATGCTCAGTTGCTGCCGGGTTTTAAATCTTCAAGCCTGTTAAATGAGCAGCAGATGGTCATTGAAGACTCACCTCACGGCATACGTATATTGATAAATGCACCTGTCACGGGATTTGAGGACGATGATCGCGTTCTTCTTGTCTTTTATGCCCTGCCAAACGGCAATACAATTGAACAGACATTCGGGAAAAAAGTCAGCGAGGGCGACGACTGGCACTTCGATATTCAGCACACAGGCGCCCAGACAAGATTCCTGAGAGCCGTGCTGACAGACAGGACTGTTGTTGTCGCTTACCTTGAGAATAACCTGAAGAGCTGGCCGGCATGGAAGGCCGCAACACCTGATTACCGTGATCAGGTCAGAGGAATGGTCGGGGATATCACCGCAATGTTCTCTCCCTGGCAGCCCGAAGTGGTGCTTAACGGCCATAGCGGAGGCGGTAGATTTATCTTCAGTTACCTTGATACGTTTGATGAAATACCGTCAAATGTGGTAAGGATAGCTTTCCTCGACAGCAACTACGGCTATGAGGACACTATCTATGGGACCAAGCTCGTCAGGTGGCTTAAGTCAGACGGTGACAGATATCTCTGCACACTGGCATACAATGACAGTGTGGTTATCTACAACGGCAAGCCCCTGGTTTCACCCACAGGAGGCACCTGGTACCGCAGCAGGATGATGAAAGAGTATCTCTCCGCTTCGTTCAGGCTGAAGGAGCGGCAGCGCGACTCGCTCCTGTGGATTACGTCGCGCGGCAGGAGGATTGAATTCATCTTCAAACCTAATCCGGAAGGGAAGATCTATCACACCCGCCAGATTGAATACAACGGCTTCATCCACAGTATGCTGAGCGGCACCCGGCATGAACAGAAAGGGTACAGGTACTTTGGCGACAGGGCCTACACTGACATGATTGCTGATTCTCTTAACGTACCAATACGGAGATTAAACATACCTGCCCGTGATCCGTCGGCCGAGCCCGGATCGGCATTAATGAAGCGTATCAGTAACCTGCCGCGGGAGGAGAGGGAGGAGGAGATATTCAGGGCGGCAGCCTCCGGCAACATCCCAGGCTTTCTGAGGCAGACGGTGACGCTGCGGGGAGAGTTTGAAGATGCAGAGGGTGTCATGCACACTCTTGAGTATGAGGTCATGCCAGATTACCTGGCTATAGGCAGCGATGAGGATTTCTGTCGTATACCCATGAATCCCCGAACAGCACAGAGGCTGGCTGATCTTTTTGGTGCATCTCTTCTGACAGCGAAGCTGAGTGACCATATATGGTCGCAGGCAGAAGTGAAACTTGAGCCTTTCTTCTACAAGCCCGTTGGGAATGCGAATGAGTTGGTGACGAAGTTTGAGGAGCACAACACTCAGATTGAGATGCAACTTGCTGAAGCAGGAGGGAGGCACGGGCTGCTGGTGGCGGGCATCAAGAAGGATGTGATCATTTCTTCGCGAATCGCAGAACGCCCCGACAGGGTAGTGATATACGGCTGGCACAAGCCTGACTCGAAGCCGATACAGCCGGTTTACAGCGGACACGTATGGTGGTATGTTGACTACAGTCACGGCATCAGGTTCATGAATGACCAGGTGCTGGTAGACGGCCGGCCCTGCCTGATGTCAGAGCTCCTCAAAGACCCGGTGCTCTTTCGTTTGTTCAGCGATGAGGCTGTCCCGATGTCAGAACCCTTTTATCCTGTGCCCTGAGCTCCTTGCCCCTTGCTCTTTGCTTACTGCCGAATCCACCCCGGTCCGCGGACCACGCGGCCAGGCGTCGCTCCCGTGTGCTCGCCATCCTTCAGTACCTGCACTCCGTTCACGAAGACATGACTCATCCCGGTGGAGTACTGATGAGGCTTGTCAAAGGTAGAGTGATCCAGCACCTTCTCCGGATCGAATATCACTACGTCAGCGTAAAACCCCGGAGCCAGCACTCCGCGCTTTTCGAGCCTCAGGTTGCCTGCCGGGAAGGAGGTGAGTCTTCTCACTGCCTCTTCCAGAGTGGTCACCTTTTCATCCCTTACATATTTGCCAAGCAGCCTGGCAACATTGCCGTATGCCCGCGGATGCGTATTTGACTTCAGGAAAACCCCCTCCGGTGCAAGTGACTGTCCGTCGGAGCAGAAGCTCATCCATGGCAGGGCCATCTCTCTTTTAATGTTCTCCTCCGACATTGAGAAGTATACCACTCCGACCCTGCTTCCGTCATGTATGACCAGGTCCATCACCGTCTCTTCAGGACTCTTGCCTCTTAGCTCAGCAACTTCGGCAAGACTCTTGCCTGTGAGGTACTTGAGTGAGTCATTGTTAAAACCGATAATAAGCACCTTGTCAGCCGAGCCTGTCTTATTTGCTATGGCATCGCGGATGGC
>JAKEGI010000245.1 GCA_022615595.1 Bacteroidales bacterium
AAACAATCTTCTGGGTTGAAATCTGAACAGGCACCTGCCCATACAGTGCTGCAGATGTTATTATTGCAGCAATCAATGCAGGGATCGTAATTCTGATTTTTTTTGACATGGTTACCTTCTTACAGGATGTAAAGTTAATATTTAGATTTCTGATTACTCCTATAAATTTAATTCCGTTTATGTTGTGAACTGTAGCCGCATGAGCGACCTGTAGAGACCGTTACCGTTTGCCATAAGCTCAGAATGCGTGCCCTCCTCAATGATCGTCCCCTCGTTAAGGACAATGATCTTGTCTGAATTACGCACCGTTGAGAGACGGTGTGCGATGACAAGTGAGGTGCGGTTATGCATCAGCTTCTCCAGTGCCTCCTGCACAAGCCTCTCCGATTCGGAGTCAAGTGATGAGGTAGCTTCATCAAGGATTAGGATCTTTGGGTTTTTCAGTACCGCACGCGCGATGGCTATTCTCTGACGCTGTCCTCCCGAGAGCTGTACTCCGCGCTCGCCGACAACGGTCTCCAGCTTATCAGGAAATGATTGAATGAAATCCCATGCGTTGGCCTGCACCGCCGCATCGATTATCTCTTCCTCACCCGCACCAGGCTTTCCGTAAACAATATTTTCTCGAATGGTTCCCCCGAACAGGAACACATCCTGCATTACTATTGCCATCTGGGCACGCAGTTCAGTAACAGGAAAATTACGGCTGTCGCGTCCGTCAAAGAGAATCCTTCCGCCGGAAGGCTCATAGAACTTCAGCAGCAGCGCTGTGACAGTAGACTTCCCTGCGCCACTCGGTCCCACAAGAGCGACCTGCTGTCCCGGCTCAACTCTGAAGCTTACTCTGTCTAGTACCGCAACCTCTCCGCGTGTGGAATATCTGAATTCCACATTGTCAAAGGTAATCTGACCGTGAAGAGTATGTTCACTGTCAGGCACATAGCTTTCACTGACACTCTCTGCCGGCTCATCGAGCAGGAGAAGGAGGTTCTCCGCTGCACCGATGGTTTTCTGCAGCCTTGTATATACCCCGGCCATGCCGGCGACATTTCCCCCGATGAACCCGGAATAGATTACGAACGAGAAGAGCTGACCGGCTTCCATCTGGCTGCTTGAGATCATAGCTGCACCACTCCGGTGATTATCAGAAGCTGGGAGAGAAGGTCTGCCAGCGTTCCTGTAAGGGAATCCTGGAGAAGGGCAATGTCTGATGAGATGCGGCTGTTAAGCTCGCCAACCCTGCGCTCGGAGAAGAACGACATCGGCAGCCTGATGAGATGATTGTAGAGCGACTGTCGCCAAGAAGCTTCGGGAACATCAGGCTTGCAGCCGTCGATACAAGCAGGAACGAGAGCCCCAGCGCAAACCGCCAGCGGTACGGCCTCAGAAAGCTGTAAAGCTTGAACAGTTCGCGCAGGCCGGAGCCTGCCTTTTTCTTCTCCTTAGCTGACATTAAGTCAAGTTATTGAGAGAATAAATTAAATATGGCTGGTTTAAGAAAACAGTCTGATCCATAGTTTAAATGCCGGAGCCATAACCACAACTTTTCAGTGCATTCGCGATGGAAGCGACAGTTGTCAGAATATCTCCGCCGGTCACTGACCCCATGTGTCCGACACGAAAATATTTGTCTCTTATTTCAGGAAGCAACCCTCCGGCGAGGATCACATCTGACTCTGATATTGCCTTCATGAAAGCCGAGCCCTCCACTCCTTCAGGGTACCAGGGAGCTGAAAGGGTTGCGGCACTCAACTCCTCGCTCAGGGGTATCATCTTAAGACCGAGATTCTTCATTGCTGCACGGAACTCAATCGCAAGCTTCCTGTGCCTGGCAAAGCGTGTCTCCATCCCCTCGCTGAGTATCACACCAAGGCTTACTTCCAGTCCGGCGACAAGGTTTACTGCAGGTGTGCCGAAATAAGCCGCTCTTCGCTCTTCATAAGCTCTCATTACCGGCAGCCAGTTACTCCAGTCACAGTAGTAGTTACCGACAGGTGTCTTGCGGTTCCGCCAGGCCTCCATCGCTCTGCCTGACACAACCATCAGTGCCAGCCCGGGAGGAACGCCCACTGCCTTCTGAGAGGCTGTAAGGGCTACATCAATCTTCCAGTCATCCTGTCTTATCTCCTCACCTGCCACAGAACAGACCCCGTCAAGGATCGTCAGCACGCCATACTTCTCCCCGAGCTTGCCTATCGGTTCAGGCTCAACCCTAACTGCCGTTGAGGTGTCGACATGGGTGAAGGTCAGCAGCTTGTAACGCTTTCTCCTGAGTTCATTTTCTATCTCTGAGACAGGTACAGCGTCGCCCGTGGCAGCCTTCAGCAAAGTAACATCAGCACCGTAACGCTTCAGCAACTCAGCATACCTGTCGCCAAAGTACCCGGTGGAGATTACCAGTACGTTGTCGCCGGCCTCAGTCAGGTTAGAGCCTGCCATGTCCATCGCCAGCGATCCGGTCCCTGCAATGATAAACGGTTGTCCTGATGGTGACATCCAAACCTCTCTCATCATTTCTAGCGAATGGCCGAATGCTTCAATAAAAGCAGGAGCCACATGGCTTGTCGTCGCCATCCCTACTGCCCGCATAACAGCCGGCTCGAACTCCACCGGTCCGGGGATCATCAGTAATTTTCTTCCTTTCATTATAAAGTGCCAGTTTTAATTAAATTTTTCAATTCCGCTCTCTGCAATGAGTTCTGCCAGCTGCCTCCTTACATCATCGGTCAATGGCAGCAGTGGTCTCCTGGCCGGTCCGCCGTAAAGACCCAGGTAATCCATCGCCTCTTTCAGGGCAGGCACTCCCCAGCGGGCGGTGACAGCGGCATTGACCGGTATCATCATGTGCTGCAGCCTCATGGCGCTGATCATATCCCCCTCCTTGAATGATCTGACGATCTGAAGACACTGCGAGGGTGCAATGTTGGCCAGTGCCAGTATGCCTCCGACAGCGCCTGTTGACAGCGCCGGGAGCAAAAAGCCTGCACCACCTGCAAGAACCTGAAAACCGGGTTTTGCCCTCAGAAGCACCTCTCCCATCTTTACCACATTACCGCCTGACTCCTTCATGCCAATAATATTGGGATGCGAAGCCATCGCGATTATCATTGCCGATGTCATATCAAGTCCCGTATTCCCGGGCATGTTATAGACGATCACAGGTACCGTTGAAGCATCAGCCACATCAAGGTAATGTTTCACAAGCGCCTCATTTGTCATAAGTGACTTGAAGTAAAACGGGTTAAGGACCAGTACAGCGTCAGCACCCTCTGCTGCTGCCGCCTTGGTAAGGGCGATTGTCTCGCGTGTCGACTGCCCACCGGTGCCCGCAAGCAGCAGCCTGCCATCAGGGAGCGCCTCCCGGGCGGCAGCTATTGCCTCAGACTTTTCCCTGTCAGTAAGCATCACCTGCTCTCCATTGGAACCCAGAATGAGAAAACCGGTGAGATCATACTCACAGAGCCGGGTTATGTTCTGCCTGATCTTTTCGGGAAGAAGATTCTCATATTTATCGAACGAGGTGGGCAGCGGCGGAAAGATGCCCGATAGATTGATGTATGACATGATTCTTAATGAACTGATTTAAATCAAACAAATATAGGAAAAAGTAAAGTGCGGAAAGGGAGCTTTGACTCCCCGGTGCTATCCGCCTACTGTCGCTTTTATGCCGTATGTTTCAAACTGCCCGGCAATTGCTGCCAGCCTTTCGCTGCCGGGCTCAGAAAAGAGTTCAAAAGAGTCATGCCGTCCGAGCTTCATATACTTGTTCTGCGCAATCTTGTGGAAAGGGAGCAGGTTCACCTGCTTCCTGTCGCCTGCCAGTGAGGCGATAAACCTCGCAGTCTGATCAATATTCTCCTCCGTGTCATTAATACCACCCATCAGGGGGATCCTGATAATAATTTCCGACCCTCTCTCAGCAAGAAGGATGAGATTGCTCAATATTCTGTCATTTGAAGTGTTGGTCCACTTTCTGTGCAGGACCGGGTCCATCATTTTAAGATCGTAGAGAAAAAGATCTGTTCTCTCTGCCACGTCAGTAATGACCTTGCTGCTTACATTGCCAGCAGTATCCACAGCACGGTGGATGCCTCTCCGTCCGCAATCATCAAGCAGCTTCGTCAGGAGGGGTATATGTAACAATGGCTCTCCTCCCGAGAAGGTGACTCCACCCCCCGAGTGGTCAAAGAAGACCCTCTCCCTCTCTATGGCATCCATTATCTCCTCAACCGTCATCACCCTGCCTGACATCTCAATGGCTTTGGTCGGACAGATCTCGGCACACCTGCCGTGCACCTTACATAACTCCGGATCGGTGACAATGCCTTCAGGAGTCAGTGTTATGGCCTTTTCAGGGCACGCCTCCACACAACTGCCGCACCTGATACACCTGGCCGGGGCGAACATCTTTTCTGCCTTTGGCGAGATGCTCTCGGGGTTATGGCACCAGGCACAGCTGAGATTGCAGCCTTTGAAGAAGACAACCACGCGTATTCCCGGGCCATCATTGATGGCATACCGCTTAATATCAAAAATCAGGCTTTCAGACATAATCAGAGGTTACGACTTGAGTAGCGCCCGGCCATTATTATGACACCTAGAATGAGTCATTCTCCGTACGTTCAATAACCTCCTGCTGAAGATCGGCATTCATGTCATTGAAATAATCACTGTATCCTGCCATTCTTACAAGAAGATCTTTGTAATCTTCAGGGCATGCCTGGGCCGCCAGAAGGGTGGCAGTATCAACTATATTAAACTGT
>JAKEGI010000246.1 GCA_022615595.1 Bacteroidales bacterium
CAAAGGGATTTACCCGTTTTCTCGGAATGCTCTCTTCCCTGACAGACAACGGGATTGATGTGCACCTGTTCACAGGCAATCATGACCTGTGGATGAAGAGTTATCTCGCAGAGGAATGCGGCGTCACTATACATCATGAACCACTGCTTGAGACCATCGTAGGAGAGCTCTTCTATCTCGCTCACGGAGAAGGTCTCGGTACCAGAAGCACCGGATTCAGGATCCTCCTTTCCTTTTTTCACAACAGGATTCTGCAGCGTCTCTATTCAGCAATCCATCCGAGGATAGGGTTGGGTATAGGCCACGCCTGGTCTAACAGCAGCCGGCTGGCAAAACATGTCTCACTTCCTTTCCTGGGTGAAGAGAACGAAGACCTGATACGGCACACCCGGGAACTTGTCAGAGAAGGATGCAAGGCACGTTACTTCATTTATGGCCACAGACATCTGCCTCTGACATTTGACGAGAACGGGAGAAGAATGATAATACTTGGAGACTGGTTCAGCTTTACCAGTTATGCCGTTTATGACGGCAGGGAACTGACGCTTATTTCCGAGCCGTTGAATACCTTACCCTGATCCTGACCGTCAGGGTATAATATGAATAGTCTTCGTTGACCTCTTCAAACTGATAATCAAGCTTATTACCCGAACGACGGGCCATCTCCAGAAGTCCCATGTACCCCGTGGAGGCCTCCTTCATATCCTGCCCCATGAGAGCGGTGCGGAGAAGCAGCTTAAGCCCCTCCTCATCATACCTGTTTATCATGTTAAGCTTCTGCTTCAGGTGATCAATATCTCGCTTCCTTATCAGGTTGCCTGATGTGATAATATAAGACTTGCCGGTATTTCTGATCATAGCCACCGGAATACCGAACTGCTGTTCTGCCCTGAACCCCGGGCTGTGCTGCGCAACGTTCTGCAGAAGCTCTATCAGTGCAGCAAATACACGCTTATGGAGATTATGCTCAAGCTCAGCCTCATGCATCGTTGTCTCGCTGAAGCTAAGCAACTCCTTGCCAATGTCATGTGTCAACGGCCCTGCCCAGATGAAATCGATCTTGTTTGATTTCATCATTCGCTCCAATTGCATCGCTCTCTTGCCGTTGAATGACATTACGGCACCCGGAGTATGGACTCCCTTTCCACCGGCGTCAACCGTCTTGCTGAGGATGAAATAGGAGTACTCCTCATCTATGGGTATGAAATCGTAATCAAGCTTGTTTCCGGTCTTGCGTGCCATCTCGATCAGTCCAAGACCTGCCCCTCCCTTGTGACCGATATTGGAGTCCTGCAGCATCAGCCTGTAAACATCCCTGATCTGGTCAGGATCGAGACTGTTGATCTTCTTAAGGTTGCCCTTAAGTCCATCCACATCCGGCTTTCTGATTGTGTTTCCTGTGATCACGGTGTAGCCGTCTGCCGTTTTGGTATATACTACCAGTGAAGTCATCTCGTGGACGGGAGTGGTGCTGTGCCTGGTTATATTCTGCAGGTTCTCGAGAACGAACATGAATAATCGCTTGCGACCCAACAGGCTGAAGTCTGAAAACTCCATCTCTCTTTCGAGGAGGGTCAGTAGCAGTACCGAGTTATCACTGGTTACCTGTCCGCGGTACGCGAACATAAGATGCTCATTGGCAAGCTTAAGTCTTAATCTTTTAGTCAGGTCCATACTTTCCGACGAATATGGAAGAGGTATTTTTATTCATCCGCAAAATAATCAAAAAAGTCAGTGTTAAAAAATATTAAATAATTTTTTATCCTGCCCAGCCTTCACGATCGAGGCTGCGGTAGTTTATTGCCTCGGAAATATGGTCAGGACTGATATTGTCAGACCCGTCGAGGTCTGCAATTGTGCGGGCTACCTTAAGTATTCTGTCATAGGCTCTTGCCGACAGTCCCCTCATTTCCATCGCGGCCCTGAGAAGGCGTCCTCCGGTTTCATCCAGGTGGCAGTATCTTCTGATGAGCGATGAGGTCATCTGCGCATTGCAGTATATCCCGTCGATGCCTGAATAACGGGCTGTCTGACGGGCCCGGGCCTTCACTACCCGTTCGCGCACTGCCGCGGAGGGCTCTGCCATGGCAGACCCTGCAAGCTTCTCGTAATTCACCGGAACCACTTCAATATGTATATCGATACGGTCTAACAGCGGCCCTGATATCCGGCTGAGGTATTTCTGAACCATCCCCGGGGAACAGGTACAGGTTTTTTCGGGATGATTATGGAACCCGCAGGGACATGGATTCATTGAGGCAATGAGCATGAACGAGGCTGGAAAATCGCAGCTCAGTCTTGCCCTTGCAATGGTTATTATCCTGTCTTCCAGCGGCTGGCGCAACACCTCTAAGACACTGCGCTTGAACTCCGGCAACTCGTCAAGGAACAGCACCCCGTTGTGTGACAGGCTAATCTCCCCGGGCTGTGGCACCGTGCCACCACCAACGAGGGCGATGTCAGAGCTTGTGTGATGAGGGCTGCGGAACGGACGCCGGGTCATGAGAGAGACATGACTCTCAATCCTGCCGGCCACGGAATGGATCTTCGTTGACTCCAGGGCCTCCTCGAGCGTCATCGGCGGCAGAATGGAGGGGAGACGGCGGGCGAGCATCGTCTTGCCGGATCCCGGCGGACCAATCATCAGCGCATTGTGACTTCCTGCCACTGCTACCTCAAGGGCTCGCTTGACACTCTCCTGTCCCTTGACGTCAGAGAAATCAGAGTCATAGATGTTTCCCTCCTGGCTGAAGAGGGCATTCAAATCGACCTTCAAAGGGAGAGGATCAGTCTCACCACGCATGATCTGGAGCACCTCCGAGAGGCTCCCGACACCGTAGACGTCTATACCGTCAACAACGGCCGCCTCCGGAGCATTCTCCGCCGGAACCATCACTCCGCGGAAGCCTGATGACCTGGCCTGAAGCGCTACCGGCAGCACACCCTTGACAGGCTTTATTGCTCCGTCGAGGGACAACTCACCGGCAAGCAGCAGACCCTCAAGCTTCTCTCCCCGAACCATCTCTGAGGCGATAAGTATCCCGGCTGCCAGGGGCAGGTCATATGATGCACCCTCCTTCCGTATGTCGGCAGGGGCCATGTTAATAATAACCTGCCTCCCGGGCCATTTAAGACCCACGGCACGCAGCGCCGACTCAATGCGCTGCTGACTCTCCTTGACGGCCGCATCGGGCAGCCCGACAAGCATGTATCGTACACCCCGTGTGACATCAACCTCAATGGTGACGGGCACAGCCTCAATACCGAAAACGGCAGCACTGAAGGTCTTGACCAGCATGACTCATAATTTATGTTGCACAATAAAAGAGGAAATGCACCATAAATTTAAACAATAAGCCGGATAACTGCAAGACTTTAAGTTTAAAACCGACAGTGACCTATTCACTGTCGAAGAGAAATATCTCCTCGATGGCCACTCCGAAGACCCTTGCGATATCGTGAGCCAGCTTTAATGAAGGATTGTACTTGTTCTTTTCCAGGAACACAATTGTCTCACGCCTCACATTGACCCTCTTTGCCAGGTCATCCTGCGTCAGGTCATGCCGTGCCCTGAACTCCCTGATCCTGTTATTCATTGCGTATACCTCTTATCCTGATCACAATCCAGCAAAGGAAGAAGATGACAGCCATACTCAGGATGCCTGCACCAAGGACCTGTTCTGTGTCAAGTGTTACCCTGTCTTTCAGCCAGATCATGAAGACCCACATGTAAAGCGAGATGTAGTATGACCATGCCGCACTCTTTTGCAGCATCCTCTTTGACAGTTCATCTTCAGGCGGCTCACCCCTCTGTGCCCCGGTAAATCTCATATATGCGAAATACAACCCGAAACCTACAAGAACGATTATTATCCCGAATGTCAATACCTCGGGACCGGTGATGGATTTCTCAACCTTGAAGAACCAGAGTGCTGTTGTTACAAGCACAATCAATGACACTGCCAATGCAATTAACGCTCTTTTCATAATCTTATTGTTAATTATTTCTAACACAAAGTTAGATTTAAATAACATTAATATCCAAACTTTTTTAAGTTTTTTTTAAAAAAAAATTTTATTGACTTATTTATGTCCCCTGACTCCCGGGTTTGTGGAGCCTGACCTCCACGGGGCTGAATGTTACAAGACATCCCTTTGGAAGGGCGCTCAGTTCAGGCTCTATGATACTATAGAATCTTTCAAGTTTTTCCCGGGTATCAATAATTTCTATTACTACCGGAAGCTTCTCTGTCAGTTCCCAGAACCTTGAAGAGTGGACATGGCTGCTCAGACCGTATCCCATCACACCCCGATAGACCGTCACACCTGACACTCCTGCCTCCCTGGCTTTATAAACGATGGCCTCGTAAAGAAGCTGTGAACCCAGGCGATCGGTCGAACTGGAATAAACCTTCATTACTGCGTGATCAGGAGTTTTCATTATCAGAGAAGATTTGTCAGAATATACCCTATGTAAACAGCAAGAAAACCCAGGAAGATACTTAATCCTGTATATAGCAGAACAGTAAGCAGTTGTCCGTTGTGTAGCAGCATGAGGTTTTCATTGGTGAATGTTGAGAATGTCGTGAATCCGCCGCACAGGCCTACCATCAGAAAGAGTCTCCATTCAGCTGAAAGGATCATGCTCTTATCGGCAATACCAGTTAAGAATCCAATAACCAGGCTTCCGGTCACATTCACGATCAGTGTACCTACCGGGACTGAACAGAAGCTGATGCTCAGGTTAAGCAGGGAGACGAAATACCTCGCAATACTGCCCAGGAAACCGCCGGCACCAATAAGAAGAACAGTCTTTACCATTCACGATCAATAGTCCATAAAGATAATCGTAAATTTTAAATTTATTCCGGCAGTTTATCAGTGATCAGTCATCAAGATGACCGAACTTCTCTTTGCTGAAAGCCCTGGAAAAATCATCAGCGTAACCGTGATGACCGGTGAAAATATATTGAACACCTTCAAGTTCCATGATATTCTTAATTGACTTCCTGGCCTTCCTGGCACTTTTATTGATGAACCGCGGAAATGGCTCTGCATAGCCGTTGTACAGACTCATCGCGTCGCCCGTGAACAGGTATTTATCGTTTACCAGGTAGCAGGTGGCTCCTGCCGTGTGGCCTGGTGTCGGAACAGGCCGCAGTTCCATTACCTTCTTCCCTGACGGGAAGAATCATGTGTATTTGGCACCTGGCCTCTTCCTCCCGGAGGGAGGGAACATGTGCCAGGGGCATATAAGATTGGTAACAGGGTAGCTACAGTAACCACCCTTCCTGTGCCGTAGGTACAGGACAATCAAGCGAGAGAAGCGCAGGCCGCAGAGTGTAGAGATATGAGGTGAGGGTAATCGGTAATCAGTATTCGGTGGCAGGAAAAGTGAGAACTCTATTCTTACTCTGTATAACTCTTCCGACAAGTTGTGTTAAAAAATATTTGCTTTAGTGAAATATATATAATATCTTTGATCGATTAGTTAAACTATAAAGTTAATCCTGATGGTTAAAGTTAAAACTACTGATCTTCAAACCCAGGAGAAGATATTCAAAGCTGCCAGCGAAATCTTCGAGGAGAAGGGCTTTGCTGCCGCCCGGATGCAGGAGATAGCCGACCGCGCAGGAATAAACAAAGCATTGCTTCACTATTACTTCAGGTCGAAGGAACTGCTCTTTGAGGCAGTATTCCAGGTGCTCCTGAAAAAGATGTTCGAAAAGATCCTGTCTGTATTCATGATGGATATCTCATTCGAGAAAAAGATAAAACTCTATTATGAGGAACATATCAATATACTCATCAGGAACCCAAACCTCCCCCTCTTTCTCCTGAATGAGATCTCTCATAATCCCGGGCTGGGTAAAGGTATTCGCGAAACTCTGCGCTATGCGGAGATGCGTGATGTCATTTACAGGAAACATGCAAAGGAGATCAGGAAGTACGGCATCAGGAAGGGAGAACTTCCCCAGCTTATGGTGACAATCGTTTCCATGGCGATCTTTCCCTTCGCTGCCCGCAATGTCATGAAGATGATGATGGAGCAGCTGGGCGACACCAAGAGCTTCAACACTTTTATGCAGGCAAGAAAAGAATTTGCTTCAGACTTTGTCATTGCAGCATTAAAAAACCGGAAGAAATGAAAAAGACAATATTAGCCTGTTCTTTGCTGCTGGCGTTCTCCACCGCAGGCGGACAGAAGGTTGTTACGCTCTGGCAGTGTTACGACTCTGCGGCTGCAGTAACACCTCTGGCAAGAGAGAGGGATATCTATGCTGAAATATCCGCACTGCGGGATAAGAACCTCTCAGCAAGCTACCTGCCCGGCCTGGACATAAACGGCAGCTACGCCTACTACTCAGATATTCCCGATGTCGAAGCCATCTACGGCAGTCTCCCGATACCGGCCGGCACTGCGCCTGCCATCCCGCATCAGTTCTATAAAGCCACTCTTGACATCAACCAGGTGATATGGGACGGTGGTGTGACACGCAACGCGAGGGCAGTGGAGGATGTTATCGAGGAGCTTAACATGAAACAGAACGAGGCGGCGATCTACCGCCTGCATGACC
>JAKEGI010000247.1 GCA_022615595.1 Bacteroidales bacterium
AGATTTTATGGCCAGACTGAGGGAGAGTTTTGACTTGAAGGATAAAGGTGAGAAGATATACAAACCCGGAAAGCTCCATAATTTTTCGATGTACCTTGAAGGCAGGTGGTATAGCCTTACTGCGAAAAAGGGTACCTATAATGACAGTGATCCGATAGGGATACTCGATGTCACTGTGCTGACTGAGAAGGTTCTGGGCCCGATACTTGACATCCAGGACCTGAGAAGATCAAAACGAATTGATTTTGTCGGAGGCATACGCGGTCTTGCTGAACTGAAGAGGCGTGTTGACAGTGGTGAGATGAAGGCGGCATTTGCCCTGTATCCTGTTTCGATGAAACAGCTGATTACCATAGCTGATACCGGAAACATAATGCCTCCCAAGACCACATGGTTTGAGCCAAAGCTGAGAAGCGGGCTTGTGATTCACAAACTTGACTGAGCAGTTTCTGCAACACCTATGACCGCTATAAAATCGAATATTGACAGCCTCCTGAAGTCACTTCCCAACGGCGTTACAGTAGTTGCCGTAACCAAGACGCGCAGTGCTGAAGAGGCGCGTGAGGTATATAATTCAGGGTTGCGGGTATTCGGAGAGAATCGCGTCAGGGAACTGCTGGAAAAAAAAGCGCTGCTGCCTTCTGATATAGAATGGCACCTGATCGGACACCTTCAGACAAACAAGGTACGACAGGCAGTGGGTGCTGCTTCAATGATCGAATCCGTTGACAGCATAAGGCTTCTGGAAGTGTTGAACAGTGAGGCTCTGAGACAGGAACGGAAAATAGATTGCCTGTTGCAGGTTCATATTGCCACCGAGGAGACAAAGTCAGGATTTGCTGTGGACGAGATTGAGGAGACAGACTGGTTATCTATGGCCGGCGCATTGAGAGCTGTAAGAATTCGCGGCCTCATGGGAATGGCTACTTTTACGGATGAGATTGAGAAAGTGAGGTCGGAATTCAGGTCCCTCTCCCGCCTCTTTAATGATACCCGTCAAAGATGTTTCAGTGACAACCCTCTCTTCAACCTCCTTTCGATGGGTATGTCAGGTGACTGGAAGGTGGCAGTCGAGGAAGGCAGCAACATGATAAGGATAGGGACACTGATATTTGGAGAACGAATTAAAAAATAAGATGAGCGTGATAAGTACCAGTTACATGGGTATGCAACTCAGCAGTCCCGTCATAGCAGGCAGTTCCAATTTCACTTCAAAAGTGGATTCAATTATAGAGGCAGAGGCAGCGGGCGCAGGAGCTGTTGTCCTGAAATCACTTTTCGAAGAACAGATAGTCACGCTCGCATCATCTCTCTCAGCACAGGAGACATATCCTGAAGCCGAAGATTACCTTCAGTACTATACCCGCTCAAACAGCATTGAAGACTATCTGAACCTGATATCCGATGCCCGTAAGAGAGTTAAGATACCTGTGATAGCCAGCATAAACTGCTTTTCAACCAGGGGGTGGATTGACTTTGCAGTTGATATTGAAAAAGCAGGAGCAAATGCCATTGAGGTGAATATCTTCTTTATGCCTGTGGATATGCATCAGACTCCAGCCAGGGCTGAAGAGCTTTACTTCAGCATCATTGAAAAACTGAAGCAAAAAGTATCGATACCTGTAAGTGTCAAGATTGGAATGAGATTTTCGAACCTCCTTAATTTTGCCTGGCAGGTTCACAATCACGGTGCTTCCGGATTGGTTTTATTCAACAGGTTCTACGAACCGGATTTTGATATTAACAACCTTTCCATTGTCCCTGCTGCGGTACTGTCAAATCCGGCAGAGCAGAGGTATGTCTTACGCTGGGTAGGCATGGTCAGCGCTCTGAACCTGGAGATGGATATCTCCGCATCTACGGGAGTTCACACAGGGGAAGATGCCATCAAATACCTGCTTGCGGGCGCAAAAACAGTACAGGTTTGTTCCGCGCTCTACAAAAGGGGCTTTACAGTGATCACGGAGATAAACAATATGCTACGGAAGTGGATGAACGATAAAGAGTTCTCCCGCATAAGTGACTTCAGGGGTAAACTAAACTATCGCAATGTTGACAATCCTGCACTGTTTGAGAGATCTCAGTTCATGAAACACTACAGCTCCTATATATAGCTATTCCTTAAGCACGGCTATCAGCTCCCTGGTAAGCTGCTGCTTGGCTTTTTCATAGGTGGCTGCTGCTTTTTCCAGTCTGTTGATGATGGCGACGCGATCAGTTTCAGTTATCATTCCTGAACAGGTATCAATCACAGTAAAACACTCGAGAGAGGTGAGATAGTCACCTTCCATGAATATTTCTGCAAGGGCAAGGGCATGATCGGAATAATCAAGACCCGACTGCCAGCATGAGCAGGCGAGCATGGCTTTTGAGGCAGGCTTCCTGACTGCGGAGATTGATTCTATTACTTCTGCACGGCCTGATGACTGTTTCATGTCATTGAAAAAGTCTGAGATTATCAGCTTAATGCTTTCATCTTCAGTGTTATCATAGAACAGAGCCAGTAATCTTATTGCTCCCTCATACGGCTCACCGGTGCGTAAAACGCCTATTTTTTCCTCAATCTCATAATGTCTGCCACCGTTAAGAATTCTGTTCAGCTCGGTTATTTTTTTGTCAGACCTTAACATACTACCTGGTTTTGAACAAATTTATGTCTAAATAATTACTTGCAGGCAAATTTGAATAATAAAAAAAAAGTGGTAATTTGGTCGGATATTAGCTTGTGAACTCTAAAACAAAAATCACTATGAACATTAAACTCAAAACACTGCCACTGATTCTGGGAGTGACAGTTCTCTCGCTTTGTGTGGTTTCGATATCATGTAAGGGGAGGACGAAGGGAGAGGCGGTAAGCGATACCGGCGAGAAGGTTAGTGCTGATGCTGAGACTGTTCAGCACATCAAGAATGCCGAGAGAGTATTTAATGCTCTGCCTACACCGCTTGAGATAGCTCATCTCATAAAAGGAACAGGGGCAACGTTTGATGAGACCCTGCTTAATCCCGTTGAAAACAAAAGTAATTATACCACAAGCAAGAGCATGGCCCTGAATCTGGGCATTTATACATGCGATCTGAGTTTCGCCAGCATGTACGATCAGACCTCAATGATCATAAATTATATGGAGGCAGCGGAGAATATGGCAAGTGGGCTGGGTATACTTGATGCCATCGATGAGTCAACATTGGAGAGGCTGGAGCAGAATATAAACAACCGTGATGTCATCATGGAGATTGTCTCCGAGACCTTTCTTAATTCTCAGTCATATCTTGAGGATGATGAACAGCATGCCGCTGCTGCGACAATTATTGCCGGCGGTTTCATTGAAGGACTGTACATTTCGACCAATATGGTTGATATGAAGAACTACAAGGGGAACAAGCTTGTTTCAACCATAGCTGATCAGAAAATGTCAGTTGACGATTTGGTGCGTCTGCTCGAGTCATACACTGACAACACTGCCATACAGGAACTTATTGGACCGATTAAGGAACTGAAGGTGATTTATGACAAGATTGAACGCTCTACAACCCCCTCATCAACCGAATATGATGACAAGACCGGGGTGACTGAGATCACCGGGTCAGCCAGATCTGAGGTCAGGCAGGATGTCTTTCTTGCCATCAGGGAGAAGGTGAGTGAAATAAGAAACTTATATGTAAAATAGAGACCGATGAAACAGCTGATACAGATTGTTCTGATAACGGCTATCCTTTCTCTGGCTGGTTCAGGGGAAGCGGCAGCACAATGCAAGGGCTTTGCCAAGTCACTTTGTAAAAAAGAACTGGGGGCCTATCTGCACGACGGTAACTACCATGCGGCTGTTCTGGTCGAAGGGGAGGAGGCTGAGCTTTACAAGACATTTTATTCCGAGATGGAATACCGTGTCGCCATTTGCGGAGCAGATGGCCTGCCACCGGTTGAGTTCTCAGTTCTGGATGCCACCGGGAAGATACTTTACACAAACAGTGAAGCAGCATTGAGCGGGACATGGGATTTTAAGCTTGAATCGAGTCAGCAGCTTAAGATAGTTGTAAAGGTCACAACCCTTGGAAGCAAGGATGACCTGCCTGCAAGCGGTTGTGTTGCAATAATGTTCGGGTTTAAGACCAAATAACCCGCAGGTTAACGATTTAAATCAGAGACGCGCAATTTGCGCGTCTCTTTTTATTCTGCCCCCTCCTCAAATGTTTTCCTGCATCTGTGGCAGAGATGGATTGTCTTCTGATCAATATCTTCGACGTAAGTGCTGGATCTCATCACACAATTTGATACATGGCAGTGTATCAGCCCGAAGGTGTGACCAAGTTCATGAACAACCTCCTTTATTGTCCGCTCAAGCAGAAGAGTGTCATCCTTCTTCATGCCGTAAAGTTCATTCTCTGGTGCAATACCTGACCCGTTATCACTGACACATCATGATGCTAAATGGTATTAACATAATGAAGGCTGTTAAAAGAGATGCTTTTTTCATATCAATTGATTTAATGTTCATTTCATCCTGTTATCTGTCAGCCCATTACCAATTAATATGCCAAACAATGCAAGATGCAGATGTTCAATAATATACGTGATAAGGATATGTTTTGTCAAAAGCGATTAGTGTTTAATAAATCAACACACTTAATTTAAATATTTTCTAATGTGCATAGATTTAGATAGATAGAATGGCTGTTTAAATAATATACAGATGTATAAAAAATAAACACCTCTGAATTTAACAATTGGTAACATAAAGATAATCAATTGTATAGTGGATGTCCTGATTTATCTCGCACAGTTTAGAATGCCAGGACAAGTGTTATTGTACTATTGTCGCACTATTCTTATATTTGTTTATCTCTGCCAATCGGGAACATTGAATCGGATTCAGGTGTTACAGGTAAAACAATCATATGAGTGAACTTATAAATAATTCGGAAGAGCGGAAAGCAACGCTGAAAAGGCTGATTCTGAAGCTTCATGATGGGGCTTCGGAGAGCACCGTCAGGGAGGAACTGCTTGAAACCCTCAGGAATATTCCATACGGAGAAGTGGTTGAAGTTGAACAGGAGCTTATAAGTGAAGGACTGCCTGAAGAAGAGGTGCTAAGGCTCTGCGATGCCCATTCGTCAGTCCTTGAAGGCGCGATTGACCATTCAGGTGCAATGACTACACCCCCCGGCCACCCTGTTGATGTCATGATAAATGAGAACAGGGAGCTGAGAAAGATCACACAGACAGCAGCTGCCCTGATAAGGGAGGTGGAAGAGAGAGGCACGGATGATATTCAGGGTGTGATAATGAACCTCAGAGGGCTGTTCAACAGCCTCTTTGACGCTGACAAGCATTACCGAAGAAAAGAGTATCTTCTCTTCCCGTTTCTTGAAAACCTTGGTATTATGGGTCCTCCCAAGGTGATGTGGGGGAAGCATGATGAGATAAGGGATCTTCTTAAAGGAAGCATCGACATACTACAGACCGCTGATATAACACATGATGAGCTCATTGCATCGTTCGAGATTATTCTAAAGCCATCTTTAAAAGCAGTTGACGAGATGACCGTCAAGGAGGAGGAGATATTGTTCCCCATGGCGCTTGATAAGCTCACCGAAGGAGACTGGTATGAGGTTAGCAGACAGTCGCTTGAGATAGGTTATTGTCTATATGACCCGCCGGTGACATGGGCTCCGTCGTGGGTGAAGGAACCCGCAAGATCAGAGACACATACGGCCGGAGATATGATACAGTTACCTTCCGGCTCGTTCACTATTGATGAACTGCTGGCTATTCTTAACACTCTGCCCGCTGATATGACTTTCGTTGACAGAAATGACAAAGTGAAGTACTTCTCGCAGGGATCGGAGCGTATCTTTCAGAGAAACAGGGCAATACTC
>JAKEGI010000025.1 GCA_022615595.1 Bacteroidales bacterium
ACATAGGGGCAGGGGTAGCGATCTCAGGTAGGGTGGTGATAGTTACCAGTACCAACGGTGAGGTCAAGGCACTGGGTCTGAGAAACGGAAAGACAAGGTGGAGTTATGCCACCGGAGCCAAGATATACAGCACCCCTGCCACCGACGGCAGCAGGGTGATAGCTGCAGCCACCGACGGCATGGTATATGCCCTGGATATCAGGAACGGCGAAATGATCTGGAGTTTTAATACGGGACAGCCTGTGGTGGCATCACCCGCCATAACAGGTGACAGGGTGTTCATCGCCGGTTCATCAGGAAAATGCTTTGCCCTGAGCCTTGACGACGGTAATGTATTATGGAGCAACTCGTCGATAGACGGATTCGTCGAGACGATTCCGCTTGTCTACGGGGGAAAAATAATCTTCGGAACATGGAACAACCGTCTATATGCTCTGGATGCTGAGAGAGGCAATGTTGAATGGGTCTGGTACAACGGGTACACGAACCGCATGCTCTCGCCGGCGGCATGTGTCCCGGTGGCAGCCGCTGACAGGGTATTCGTCGTGGCGCCTGACAGGAAGATGGCATGCCTCGATGCGTCGGACGGCACTCTCATCTGGCACTCAGACCTGGGAGGCCAGACCGTCAGGGAATCGATGGGCCTCTCAGCCGACGGCAGCCTCGTCTTTGCCAAGACCATGGACGGTAACCTTATTGGTGTACGGGCTGACGGCTCAGAAGAGCGTGTATCATGGAAGGGAGATGTAAACACGGGATATGACATCGCACCGGCAGTGATACCCGAAAGCGATGGAGTAGTCTTCATACCGACAGACAAAGGGATCATATACGCTGTGAGCAGGGATGACGGAAGCCTGCTGTGGATCCACCGGATATCGTCGTGTCTTATAAACCAGGTATCACCCGCAGGGCCGGGAAGAATAGTATGTACCTCAATGGACGGCGTGGTGACAATGCTCCGCTTCGGAAGAAAGCCGCCCTATTTCTGAAAGCGAAAAAATACTTGACTTGTATTATTATTTGCCATAACTTTATTTGATCCTGAATTAAAGATCATAGAGTTATGAAGAACCTGATTCTCTTTTTTTCATTTCTATTGGCCCTCTGGATCGCATTTGCATCATACTGGTTCGTATGCAGGACAATGTGTGACTGTCGCAACTCACCCAATCCTGCGGCGATAGCCGAGAAAGCCAATGCCCCGCGCCTGGAACTCATTGCAGCGGCAGAAGAGGCCAGAGCCTTCGTGACCGGTTCCGGGACGCAGAAGATCTACTTTGAGACAGCCCGTGCCTCAGCAGACATGAGTGCACTGACTGCCGGTTACACGGCTAAGCTTAAGCTTTACCTTGACAACTACCCTGATGCAAGGATTGTGATCACCGGTCATGCAGACAGTGCCGGACCGGAACAGTACAACAAGAAGCTCAGCGAACTGCGGGCAAGGTTTGTAAAAAACTGGCTTATCATTACCTCGGGCATCAACGGGGCTCAGATAGAGACAATGGCAAAAGGCACTGCGGAGCCTGCGGCCGACAACAGCACTCCCGAAGGACGGGAGATGAACAGAAGAACAGAAATCCAAATAAAAATATAAAAAGTTATGGCAGAACGTTTTACAGCCGACCTGGCATTTATTATCATAGTGCTGCTCGTAGCGGCAGCCCTGGGGTTCCTGATAGGTTACCATGTAAGAAAAGCAATGAAATGCAAGAGGTGTGCAGAGCTTGAAGAAGAAAACGATAAACTGAGGCAGATGATCAGTTCACTCGAGTCAGACAAGATTGCGTTGAAACATAAGATTGACAAGCTTGAAGCCGATGAGAACGAGTTGAAACAGAGGATCACCAAGCTTGAGTCGGAAGCAATGGCACGTGCAAAGCGTCGCTCTGTCAAACCAAAAAAGCCATTGTCAGCAACCTAGAACATTCTAATAATATCGTCCGAGATAACTGCTTTCCACAATCAGCTTTCTGATCTCGAGAGGGTTGATTGTATCTTGTTTCCTGTAGATGACCTTGCCGCCCGGCTCGATGACCATGGTGTATGGCAGTGCTCCCCGCCACTCCTTATCAACAGCCTCAATGAGTTCAAAGGCTTCGTCCTTGTTAAAGATGTAGTTCCTGTTTGAAGCCTGGTTCTGTGTCAGAATTCGCAGCACCTCACTCATCTTATCGGGTTTGTCTGCACTTATGGTTATTAGTTCAAAGGCACGGTGACGGTACATCCGGTCTGTTATTACCATGTCAGGCATCTCCATGAGGCATGGACCGCACCATGAAGCCCAGACATTTATCATCCTCACCTTGTCACTCTTGTTGGCGATGAGTTCATTGATAAAATCAGTATCCACCTGTTCAAGAGTCACGGGCTGCTCAGCCCACTCCTTATTCAGTTTCTTAGTGTATTCGTCTTTCCATGACCACTTGACAGAACAGCCGAAGACCTTTGTGACAGGTGTTGTGACCTGTCCGCCGGCAAGCACCTCATCGACAGCTTTCCTGACATCCTCTCCTGCTCCTGTCCCAGGCTTCTCGCTGGCATCGATGCGGCCGGCATACCGCAGTACCCTTTTACTGTCAAAGACAAAGGTGTGAGGTGTGGCCACCGGCCCGTAGGCAAGGGCAGCCTCCTGCTTCTCTCCGTCATAGAGATAGGGAAAGGGAAACTTTTTGTCGGCAGCACGCTGCTTCATCTCTTCAAAGCTGTCACCCATGTCTGAATAGCCCAGCTCAGCAAGACTCAGTGCTGCGACCGAGTTGGGAGAGATCATCACCACCTCAACGCCTGCAGGCCTGTAGTCATTGGCAAGGTCAATGATACGATCCTCATAGGCCTGCGCTGTGGGGCAATGGTTGCAGCTGAAGATGATGACAAGGACTTTTGCATCTGAGAAGCTGCCCAGCGAATAGTTCTTCCCGTCAATACCCGGCAGATTGAAGTCAGGTGCATCTGAGCCTGGCTCCAGGGTCTTTGGTTCAGGATGAGCCTGAGAGAGAACAGTCTGGCAACATATTGTCAATGAGACAAGCAAAATGAGGTAGGAAAATATTGGCTTCATAACCTGGTAATTTTTTCTCATGTTAATTTATTACTTTTTGTGATCAACCTGTACTTTTTTTTGTAAATTGTTTCTGTCTCGCTAAGTTCTATATGACCTTACTATATGGAAACAAATATAAAAGAGTAACACGTCGCCTCAAGGGGTATGATTATTCATCACCAGGGAAATACTTTGTTACAATAAATACTAAAAACAAGTACCATTACCTTGGTGATGTCGTGAACGGAAGTGTTGTCTTATCTGAGACAGGTGTATTAGTGAACAAATACTGGTCGGAAATTCCCTTTCATTTTAATGGCATCAGACTGGATGAGTTTGTGATTATGCCTGATCATCTTCATGGTATAATCATTATAGAATCAAATAACAATCATGACCATGTTTCATACAACCTAGGATTGATCATAAATCAGTTCAAGAGGATCTGTACAATAAATGCAACAAAGAAAAATATCCCCCTGACCTGGCAATCCCGATATCATGATATTATAATTAGAAACAACCGACAGCTATCCCGAATCCGTCAGTACATCAGAGACAATCCATCTAAAAAACAGGTGTAGCGACGCCCAAGTTGGGCGTCGTCACACCAGAATATTTTGAGATCAAAGAATTATTGCAGGTCCTTCACAACCTCTATCACCTCAGGAAAATCCATTCCGATCTTTTTAAGGTGTTCTATGGTTGGTATGCCGTTGTTGTTCCAGCCGCGGCGTTTATAGACCGCATCACGCAGGCTGTCGTACTGTGCCTCGCGGTATTTGCGCAGCACCTTCATCTTCTCTTCCGTGCTCTTACCTTCGGGGTCAAAGCCAATCTTCTCCTTCAGCTGCTTGTCATAACGCAGGGCCCTTGACTCATATTCCCCGACAGTCACCGGTCCGCATGCCCGGTATGGCTGGTCATCATCCTTGCGCCGTCCATAGCCACGACGTATATTAAACACTCTCTGGAAGTTATATACCCTTTCCGAGTCTTCCACCAGCCTCTTCTTGTCAAACGGACGGCCTGTGACAGCCTTATATATAGTAACGTAGTTATCGACGTGCTCAGGCACCTTGGCCGGCTCATCGGTCTCTGCGTTGTTCTCTGGCTCCACATCGTTCCAGGGCAGTTTGCACAGCCCCACGAGGCCGAACCATGTACGGAACATCGGGAAATAATGCAGTGCCTCAGCCTTGTTCTCGAAGGTGGGGATATGATTATTGACCATGTCCATGAATATCAGCCATGCCTCGTCATGCTGCGGTCCCTTGTTGGTAAGGGCATATCCCCCCTGTTGCGCCAGCGACTCCTTTGACATGTACTGTGAATACTCGAGTCCCTTGTTCTCCATTCCTATGTCCTGCATGAAGGCAGGGTCACCCCAGCCCTTCTCCTCGAATATCTTCTTCATGCGGCGCACACCCTGACCTGCTATCTTACCGAAGCCCTCGCCGCGTGCCACCTGGTGCAGCAACTCCAGTGCGGGGGGTATGTTGCCGAAGGTGAGCTCAAGCCCGCCTGTGCGCTCCCTGTTGAGGATACCGTTCTCATAGCACTCCATGATGAAGGCCAGGCATGTGCCCCAGGTGATGGTACAAATGCCATAGGTGTCACAGTAGAAGTTAGCCTCTATTATATAACGGGGATCGAAGAAACCGCCGTTTGAGCCAAGCCCGGCAGCATTCTCATATTCGGGCCCGTCAACCATGACAGACTGTCCCTTATAAGGTCCGGTGCTGAGGACAAAATCGTCAACAGCCTTCGAACATGCCATGTTACATCCTATCCAGCAACCGTCAGGTATGCCCTGTGTAAAGAAGGATGTCCACACCGCCGAGTCGATCTTTGGTGAGTCCTTATGAGAGCCGAACTTATAGTTATGTGTCGGCAACAGGTCATGATCATCCATCACCTCCATGAGGTGGGCAGTGCCCACCTGCCGCATGCGGCACTGCTTATCATCAAGCTCGCGCATCTCACGGTTGAAGCGGCGCCCGCGTTCCGTTATAGCCTCAAGGTCAACGACGTTATTCAGATTACCCTTGACGCCGGGTATCTTGCAGACCATAGCCTTTATCTTTTTGTCGCGGAAGACTGTCCCTATACCACCGCGCCCGGCCTGCTTCAGCCTCACCTTTTTTCGCTTCGGGTCATAGAAGCTGAAGTTGAGCATGCCGATGAGCGAATGTTCCGCTGCCGCACCAGTAGATACAACGCCGATATTCCTCTTGTCAGAATCACTGTCGGCAAACATCTCCGTGAGCTGTTCGGCCAGTATGTGGCTGTCAAGCGCCTCGGCCGGGGCCTCGAAGATCTCGACATAATGGTCGACCCCGTTGATGAATATGATGACATCATGGGCCGACTTACCCTGTAACTCCAGAGCATCAAAGCCTGAAAACTTCAGGAAAGGACCGAAGAAACCTCCTACGTTGCTGTCCATGACAGAGTCTGTCTGTGGTGATATAGATACGACAAGCGACTTGCCCGTACCGGAGTGCTGTGTGATGCCACCTATCGGACCTGATGAAATCACGATCTCATTCTCAGGATCGTTCCATTTTGTCTGTGGCGTGGTAGCATCCCAGAGGTATCGGAGACCATAGCCTTTGCCCCCGATGAACTTCTCCTTCATAACAAGGGGTATATCCTTTTCCTTTATATCATATGTACCGACGTTGACATAGAGAGACTTGTCAGTATAGCCTTTTTCAAGAGTCGTCCATTTGTACTCCCATCTCCTGAGAAGCTTGTGCTTTGATCTGATCTCGTGTATATCCATGGTGATCTTGATTAATTGCTGGTGTTATTACAAAGGTAATGTATAAATATGCGTAATCTAATGATAATAGTCAATATGCAGGTGATTGCATAACGGAGGGTGACAGGCAATAGGCAGTAGGCAACGGAGATTGAAATACGACAGTAAGTCTGTATATTTGCCTGCAGGAATCAGGCGAGGCGCACAGCAGTCATGGATATCACACTTAACAACGAGCCGCTCAGCATCAGCGGTGAAAGCATCACCGTTTCAGAATTACTGGAGATGAAAAGATATACCTTCAAACTCAGGATAGTAAAGATAAACGGCAGGCTCATCAGCCGTGACAGTTATGAAGAAGAGAGCATCAGTGAAGGTGATGATGTTCAGGTTATCTACCTGATGAGCGGCGGCTGATCTGATTAAACAGAGTTATTTTATCAAGAGGTGAAATCCGATTTCTGGACACGGTTACGCTCTGACAGCCTGCGCGACAGGATGCCTGCCTGGATGAAAAACAGATACATCCTGACGTTGTTCATCTTCCTTTTATGGATCATTCTCATTGACCCCAACAACCTGATCTCCAGGGTGCGTGACCTGCGCACGCGCAACAGGCTTGCCAGGGAGAAGGAGTTTTACATAGGGCGTATTGAGGAGGACAGGAGAAAGCTGAACGAACTGCGTACCAGCAATGAAAACCTGGAAAAATTTGCCAGGGAGCAGTATCTTATGAAGAAGCCTGATGAAGACCTGTTTATTATAGTAACCCCGGGTGAGGAGCGCAGGATAAGGCGTGACAGGAAGGTATCCAAAACAGCGAAGCCCGCTGACAGGCGGGCTTCGGGCAGCTCAAAGAACCACTGAAATTATTTCTTTTTCTCAGAGTTATATTTGGCGTTAAGGCCAGCGATGACGTCAACAGTAATGTCAAGTGTTGTGTCACTGTAAAGTATAGGGCCCGGGAACTGTTTTGCCAGGATATACTGAAAGTTATGATCCTTATTGAATTCAGCAAGGTACTGGTTAATATATTCAAGCACCTGTCTCTGTGCGACGACACTCTCCTCGTTCAGGTTGAGGGCCATTTCATCACGCAGTGCAAGCAGGCTCTGCTGCTGCTGGGCCAGCGTCTGTTCCATCTCAGCTGCAGTAGCCCTTGTAATAAGGCCTTTCTGTGCTTTGTTCTGGTAATCTCTTACATCACGGTCAAAAGCCTGTGACTTGGCTGTCAGTTCAGCCTCCGAGTTTTTCTGCTTCTCCTCCAGGTCAGCGGTGATATCTTTCGCCATGTCAAAGTTGGCAATGACCGAGTCGAGCTCAACAAACGCAATTCCCTTGCCGTCAGCATAACTGGCTCCGCCGGAGGTGCCCGCGTCAGTCTTGCAGCCTGTAACGGCGAGAAGACCCATCAGCGCTACCGTTGCTGCTGTCATGGTGTGTCTCATAAAGGATGATTTATTCATTTTCAGGTATCAGATTAGAGTTTAACAATTTGTGCACAAACATACACAAATTTTAAATATGAAAATGGGTAGGATGACAGAAGACGGAAGAGGCAGAGCAGTGTTGTCAGAACTCCGGGCAGGGTATGGCGTGTACTTTTCTCGACCCCTTGATCTGTGAAGAGAGGAACGAATAGATGAGAGATATCTCAATCGCCCCGCCCGAGGATGTTATCAGGTTTGAGATGGTGAAGTCATAGCTCACGCCAATATTAAGCTGGTCGGTCTTGATTCCAACCATGCCAATGACAGCATCACCTGCCTGTGAGGTCACGAATGGTATGCCCCTGTACCAGACGCCGAAGACAAGAGGTTCCTGAAAGTAGTAGAGACCCACGTCAGACTGGTAAAACTTCCCCTGGAACATTACGTTGGCAGCGACAGACATTACCTGGGTAAGTTTGGTCTTGAGACGGCCGCGGCTTAATATCTGGAACCCTCCGTAGAGGTCGACCTTGACCGGTACTGTTGCATCATCACCCCAGAAAGAAGTCTTTGGGGTGAGCAGGTGATCGACGGTGAATCCTGCCCATATCCGCGGGCTGTATATCAGTGCTGATGTGGCAAAGTCGATATCGGCTACGTTGTCAAAAGGCGGTGGGGTTATGGGTGGCAGGGTTCCACCTGTTGTAATCTGGCTGTTCCATACAAGTTTTGTCAGGTCAAGACCCAGGTAGTAGAACTTGAAGTTAACACCTGGTCTGATATGCCATTCGTCACTTATCTGAAAGTCATATGAATAGAGCAGTCCTATGTTTGTCGTACTCAGATCACCGGAGCCTGCCACATCATAGGTTGCAAGGATGCCGATGCCTGAATTGAAGTTCGGGATGGCCTTATCAAATGAGAAGCTGTAGGTATGGAATACTCCCGGGATTGAAGGCCACTGGTTTCTCCAGTTCAGTGCTACACGGTTGTCTTCCGTAGCTCCTGCAAAGGAGGGAGACAGGTAGAGCTGATTCGCATAGAACTGTGAGAACTGGGGGTCCTGACCTCTGGCAAAAACAGAAACTAAGATGAACAAACCGATCAGATATTTAGTCTTTGCTGACAATCCGGTTCCTTTTTAATTAATTACGAATGTAGCCAATTCAGGATGACTCCGCAAGAGGAGTCATCCTGAAAGTAATCAACAATAGGCCCGATTGGTGAGCAAGATATCAACAGCCTTGTATTCATATGCTTCTTTATCAATAACTTATAAGTGTAACGTCGCCAGCCATCACAATAGCCTGGCCATTCCGGTAGGTGCCCCTGACTTTCCAGACATATACTCCGGGCGGGCATAGCTGGCCCTTGTAATAGCCATCCCATCCCATTTCTATTTCACTGCTTTCAAAGACGAGCAATCCTGCCTTGTTATATATTTTTAGGTTGTACGAAGCAACGCCTGAGGCCACAGGATGGAACACCTGGTTAGCCTCGTCAGTGAGGCGGTTATAATACCCTCCTGTAGGTCCGCCAGTGTTAGGAAGGAAGGCGGTAGGGAACCTCAGGAACATACCTTTGTCTGTGAATATATCCGTGATTGTCACCGAGTCT
>JAKEGI010000248.1 GCA_022615595.1 Bacteroidales bacterium
GACATACATCTCAGGATAGAGGGGGTTGTTTTCAGGAAGGTAGCCAATGAGGCGCTTCATCTCCGTGGCTCCCGGCCCTGAAGGGATGCCGCATACAGAGACTTCTCCTGAGTCTGCATGGAAGAAACCGGTGATGATCTTCATCATTGTTGATTTGCCGGCGCCGTTAGGCCCAATAAAACCAACAATTTCACCTTTGTTTACGGTGAATGATACATCATCGAGTGCTTTCTGATGACCGTACGCTTTTGTAACTCTGGTGGCTACTACAGACATTAAGAGATTTTCGATTTTCGATTTTCGATTTTCGATTTGGTGGTTCGCAAATCGTCAATCGCAAATTGCATCATCCATACATGAACTGCCCTACATTGGCAAAGGCTGATGACGGGTTGACGCAGCATACCGGTATCTTGGAGCTGTTGGCAATGATGTACTGTTCCTTGGCTCCCATGACGTAATCGGCAAAAGTGATATCTTTCGTTGTCATGATGAGAATGAGGTCTGCCTTCATCTCCTGTGCAATTTCGATGGTACGTTCAGCTATCTTGTCTGAGGGTATCTCCCTGATCTCATACTCTATGTTGTTTTGAATGAGCATCCTGACGGTATAGTTCAGGTTCAGGTTGGTCTTCTTGGCCAGTGATTCATCTTTTCTGGAAGCTTTCAGGATGTGGATCTTTGAATCGAAGTATTTACCCATGAAGATAGCCATCGAGAGTTTCTCCTTCTCTTCTGAGCGGAAGTCGACGGGAAATACGATGTTATGATATCTCTCGTTATCGTCAGGAGGAGCCTGAACAACAATGAACGGCACCTTTGACCTGACGATTACCTTAAGCGCCCAGCTGCCTGTCACCTTCTGCATTCCCACCATTCCATGGGTTCCCATGACAACAAGTGATGCACCACGGTCATTTACAAACTCGGGTATCTGCTTGAAAATAGTGCCTCGCTGGACATGAGTCTTCACTGTCACACCAAAATTACGGCCAATCTCATTACCCTTGATATTCATTGCGGCCTGCTTTGCCTTGACCCCTCCTTCGGTGGTGATCTTTTCAACGATGTGCAACAGGCAGATATCATTGTGTGTCATTCGCGAAATCTTAACAGCATGCTGCAATGCATACTCTGCAATCGGTGTGAAATCCCACGGAACTACAATTATTTTGCTGTCAACTTCCATATCTTTAAGATTATCAGTTCTGAGAGGTAAAAGTATCATTTTTCATTGATAATTCAAATAGCTGAAACTCTATATTGAAAGTCAGGATTTTAGAGGGAGGGGCCATATTCGCACAAAAACAGTGCCATTTATCAACAGCTTACTGCATGAAGAGGAACAAAATGCTATTTTTGCAAGTGTAATGGGAATATCATTTATGAAGAGAAAAAGAGTAAAGGAGCTTCTTGCTGATCATGTTATCGGAGAAAAGGTTCTTGTAAAGGGATGGGTAAGAACAAAGAGAGAGATTAAGAATGTTGCATTTGTTGCGCTCAATGACGGTTCGACCCTGAATAATATCCAGGTTGTCATAGACTTAAGTGCTTTTCCGGCAGACCTGTTGAAGGATATCACCACCGGTGCGAGCCTTGGTGTCACAGGCACGATGGAGGCTTCACAGGGGAAGGGACAGAATGTTGAGATTCTGGCCTCCGACCTGGTCCTTTACGGTAAATGTGACCCTGAAACCTACCCGCTGCAAAAGAAGGGACATTCGATGGAGTTCCTTCGTGAGATAGCCCATCTGCGTTTTCGCACAAATACTTTCGGGGCCGTGATGCGCATCAGGCATGCATTGGCCTTTGCCATTCACAAGTATTACAATGACAGGGGATTTTTCTATCTGCATACGCCTATCATAACAGGAAGCGATGCAGAAGGTGCCGGTGAGATGTTCCATGTAACCACCTTTGATCTGAAAAACCCTCCCCGGACAGAGAGCGGTGAGATTGACTACGACAAGGATTTCTTTGCCAGGCCGACAAACCTCACCGTATCAGGTCAGCTTGAGGGAGAGCTCGGCGCTCTGTCGCTTGGTGAGATTTATACTTTTGGTCCTACTTTCAGGGCCGAGAACTCAAACACACCCCGTCACCTGGCCGAGTTCTGGATGATAGAGCCTGAGATGGCATTCTGGGATCTCAACGATAATATGGACCTGGCCGAGGATTTCCTCAAGTATCTTATCAGGTATGCTCTTGACAACTGCCGTGACGATCTTGATTTTCTTAACAAGATGATTGACACTGCCCTTATCGAAAGGCTGGAGTTTGTCCTCGGCAACAGTTTTGTCAGGCTGCCCTATACCGAAGCGATTAAGATTCTGGAAGCGGCTGACCGCAAGTGGGAATACCAGGTTGGATGGGGTCGTGACCTTCAGGCAGAACATGAGCGTTACCTTGTTGAGGTACACTTCAGGTGCCCGGTAATACTTACAGACTATCCGAAAACGATAAAGGCTTTCTACATGAAGCAGAATGATGACGGGCTTACCGTAAGGGCGATGGATGTGCTCTTCCCGGGGATAGGTGAGATCATCGGAGGCTCGCAGAGAGAAGAGGATCTTGATAAGCTTACGCAGAGGATAGAAGAACTAAAGCTTCCTGCAAAAGAGTTGTGGTGGTATCTTGACACAAGGCGGTTTGGCACAGCTCCCCATTCGGGTTTCGGGCTGGGCTTTGAAAGGCTCGTTCTTTTCATGACAGGCATGTCAAACATACGTGATGTAATCCCTTTTCCGCGCACGCCGCGCAATGCTGAGTTTTAGTCATGATTAATTGAGAAGGTATGCTCAACCAGAAGTTACAGCAGAAGCTGCTCCAGAAGCTTTCACCGCAGCAGATACAGATGATCAAGCTGCTGGAGGTTCCTGCCATGCAGCTTGAGCAGCGTATCAAGAAGGAGCTGGAGGAAAATCCGGCGCTGGAGGAAGGCCCTGAA
>JAKEGI010000249.1 GCA_022615595.1 Bacteroidales bacterium
GACAGATGATGGAGAAGGTATACCTTAAGCCGCAGAAGGAGAGATCAACAGAATTATTGCCCTGGGCCACCACAGGCAAACCGGAGACGCGCGAGCGCAACATCATCACGTCACTTGACCTTGATTCTGCACGACAGGAGAAATTCAACCTTAAGCTCGTGGCTAAATACAATGAGATCAAGGAGAAGGAGGTGCGTTTCGAGGAGTTTGAGACAGATGACGCCGAGTATATCCTTGTTGCATACGGCACCAGCGCAAGGATCTGTCAGAAAGCCATAAAGCTTTCAAGAGCAGAAGGGATAAAGGTTGGGCTGTTGCGCCCGATAACCCTCTTTCCATATCCGGGCCGCAGACTCAACGAACTGGCCTCACAGGTCAAGGGCATGCTGGCGGTTGAGATGAGCACCGGACAGATGGTTGAAGATGTTATGCTGTCAGTCAATGGCAAGACCCGTGTGGCACACTTCGGAAGAATGGGAGGAATAATACCAACACCCGAAGAGGTGGTTGAGAACCTGAAGAATTTTATTAAAGGATAACAGACCATGGCAGAAATTAAATTCAATGATATAATAAAACCTGAGAATCTTGTCTACAGGAAATCAAAGGTTCTCACCGACAACGTGATGCATTACTGCCCCGGGTGCGGCCACGGTACCGTGCACAATGTTCTGGCCGAGGTCATCGAGGAGGAAGGGCTGCAGAGCAGGACCATCGGCATAACGCCTGTGGGATGTTCCGTGCTGATGTACAATTACCTGGATGTTGATTTTCAGGAGGCTGCTCATGGCAGGGCGCCTGCCCTGGCAACAGCGGTGAAACGCCTCATGCCTGATAAGTTTGTCTTCAGCTACCAGGGTGATGGCGACCTGGCAGCAATAGGCACTGCGGAGACAATTCACACATGCAACAGGGGAGAGAATATTCTCATGCTCTTCATCAACAACGGTATCTACGGTATGACAGGCGGCCAGATGGCCCCGACAACACTGGCGGGAATGAAGTCATCAACCTCCCCCTACGGCCGCGACGTGGCCATGATGGGAGCGCCGATAAAAATGGCTGACATCGTTGCCATGCTGCCGGGCACATGCTTTGTCACCCGGCACAGCGTCAACACTGCCTCAGGTGTAAAGAAACTGAAGAGGGCTCTTAAAAAAGCAGTTCAGTACCAGAACGAAAAGAGAGGCACATGTTTCATTGAGGTGGTTTCAAATTGCCCGTCAGGGTGGAAGATGACACCGGTGGAATCAAACAAATGGATGGAGGAGAACATGATTCCCTTCTACCCCCTCGGTGACATAAAGGTACCCGTTGAATAAAATTGTAAAATCATGACAGAAGAGATAATTATTGCAGGTTTTGGCGGACAGGGTGTATTGTCAATGGGCAAGATCATGGCCTATTCAGGCATGATGCAGGACATGGAGGTAAGCTGGATGCCGTCATACGGTCCTGAGATGAGGGGCGGCACTGCCAACGTCAACGTGATACTCAGTGATGAACGCATAAGCTCACCGATCCTCAGGAGTTTCGACACAGCCATCATCCTGAACCAGCAGAGCATGGACAAGTTTGAGAACACGGTAAAACCGGGTGGAACACTTATCTATGACGGAAACGGTATAACGCATCATCCGACGAGAAAAGATATTACCATTTACAGGATCGATGCAGCTGAAGAGGCTGCAAGCATGAAGATGCAGAAGGTGTTTAACATGATCGTCCTGGGTGGCTTCATGAAGGTTAAGCCCATTCTCAAGACAGAATATGTCATCAAGGGGCTGCGAAAATCACTGCCCGAGCGTTACCATAACCTCATCCCGCTAAATGAGCAGGCCATCCAAAGGGGGATGGAGATCATTCGTAAGGTCGATTGACGGGGATATGCAAAACCTTTCGTTACAGTTCGTAAAAATGCATTTCGCGGATATATTTCCATGCCGGGGCGGGAACAAACCATGATACATCCTTCCCTTCCCTGATAGCATTCCTGATAAAAGTTCCGGATATCTCCATGACGGGTGCATTAACCCTTGTGACTGAAGCCATGGAAAGAATTTCATCCAGCCTCCTGCTGTTTTTCTTCCCGGGTTCAAGCCTGGGATAAACTATCAGGGGATATCTCTTCACCAGTTCCTCTGCGTTCTTCCACTTATGCAGTGTTGAAAGGTTGTCTTCTCCCATTATCAGTGCAAACCGGCGGGAGGGATATTTTTCAGCAAGCCAGGCCATTGTATCAATTGTATATGAAGGCTGGGGAAGGTTGAACTCTATATCCGACACCCTGAATCGACTGTCGCTGCCGATAGCCAATTCAGTCATGTAGAGCCTGTCACGCCCTGCAAGGAGAGTCTCTTTTGCCTTTAACGGATTATGAGGGCTGACAACGAACCATATCTCATTCAGTGTGGTATACTCGGCAATATAGTTCGCTATTGCCATATGCCCGATATGAACAGGGTTGAATGATCCGAAGAAAAGTCCTGTTTCCATCACTCATTTCTCAAAAAACCTGAGACCACCGTTTCAATCTCATTGCAGGCCCGTGAAAGATCATCATTCACAATGACCATGTCAAACCTGTCAGCCAGCTCTATTTCCATGCAAGCCTTTTCGACCCTCATGGCGATCTTTTCCTCACTGTCTGTAGCTCTTCTGATCAGCCTCTGTTTCAGTTCTTCAACCGAAGGGGGCATAATGAATATGGCAAGGGCACTGCTGCCAAAGATTTTCTTGAGGTTAAGGCCGCCTTTGACGTCAACGTCAAACAGCGGTATCATTCCGGCCATTGTGATCCGTACAATCTCGCTCTTAAGCGTCCCGTAGTAATGATCCCTGTAAACCTCTTCCCATTCAATGAATTCACCTGCTTCAATTCTTCTCCTGAACTCATCAGCAGCGATAAAGTAGTATTCCCTGCCGTGCTTCTCACCTCCGCGGGGTTTTCTGCTGGTGGCTGACACTGAGAATTCGAGAGGCAGGCCCCTTGACAGCAGGTGATTTACCAGGGTCGACTTTCCGGCTCCTGATGGAGCCGAGAGTATGAGAACTCGCGTTTTGCCTTCGATACTCATCCGGGTCAGAGAACGTTAAGTGTCTGTTCTTTAATGCGCTCCAGCTCATCCTTCATCATCACAACGAGTTTCTGCATGGCAGCATCATTGGCTTTTGAGCCGATGGTGTTGATCTCGCGACCCATCTCCTGTGATATGAAATTGAGCATCTTGCCATTCTGTCCGTTGGTCTCAAGTGTCTCGCAGAAATAGTCACAGTGCTTTCTTAGTCTCACCTTCTCCTCATTTATATCCATTTTCTCGAGATAGAAGATCAGCTCCTGTTCAAACCGGTTCTGGTCAATGTTTTCTGTACCGACAGCATCCCTGAGAGAGGTGTTGAGTTTCTCTCTCATTCGTGTGAGGCGGTCACCTTCCACAGTACCGAGTTGTTCAAGATACTTTGTGATCATCTTTACTGACTTACTGAGGTCGGCAGCCAGGGCTTTACCCTCCTCTAACCGGTACAGGTCAGTCATTTCAAGAGCGTCATCTATCAGTCGCGATGCAACCTGCCATTCCTCGTCGGTCAGTTCAGGCTTATCGGTCCTGAGTGTCTCGGGCAATCTCATTACTATTCCGAGGAGGTCGCTCTTATCTTCAAGCCCGAGTTCGTCACTTATCTCGCTGAGCTGGCGGAGGTAACTCTTTACATTGTTCCTGTTTATCACCGGTGTCTGCTCTTCGTCCATGACATCGAAAGAGATGAAGAGGTCTATCTTCCCCCTTTCAAGTTTTCTGAGGATCAGGTTGCGGATATCGAGTTCCTTCTCCTTATAGAGCCAAGGAAGTTTTGTGCTTATATCCGCCTGTTTGCTGTTAAGCGACTTCACCTCAACTGTTATTTTGCGGCGTGCTGTTTCAAGCATGGCTTTGCCGTATCCGGTCATTGATCGTATCATCCGAGTTTGGTTATTCCTGACAAAGATAGGTTTTTTGGGTTAAGAGAGCAGGTCTAGCTCCACAGTGAAGTGTCTCATGATGGGCGCTTCCCACCTTATTGCCAGTCCTCTTCTGATCTCGTTCCTTCGTTCGAAAACATTGCTGACGGCAGCAGCCACGTAATCGATGTGATTATCGGTATAGACCCTTCGCGGTACTGCCAGTCTCACCAGTTCAAGCCCGGGGTATCTGTTCTCACGTGTCACGGGGTCACGGTCTGCCATTATCGTCCCTATCTCTGCGCTGCGGATGCCGCCCTCGAGGTAGATCTCAACTGCCAGGCGCTGTGCCGGAAACTCCTCAGCAGGGATATGTGGCAGGAACCTGCCAGCATCAATAAATATTGCATGACCTCCAAAGGGCACCTGCATAGGAATGCCTGCTGACCCCATCTTCTCGCCCAGTCTTGCCACCTGGCTGATACGTGACTCAAGGTATTCGAACTCTGTGCCTTCATACAGACCGCGGGCAAGCGCGTTCATATCACGCCCTGCCATACCTCCGTAGGTGACGAATCCTTCAAACATGATGTTGAATGTCGATGCTTTTCGGAACAACTCCTTATCCCTGAAGCCGATGAATCCTCCGATATTGACAATGGCATCCTTCTTTGAGCTCATTGTCATGCCGTCAGCATATGAAAACATCTCCCTTGCTATCTCC
>JAKEGI010000250.1 GCA_022615595.1 Bacteroidales bacterium
AGTGTGTATCTCGTATGCAAAATCGAGTGCCGATGCTCCCTTCGGAAGATTGACAAGAAGACCTTTCGGGGTGAATACCATTATCTCGGAAGAGAAGAGGCTCATTTTAAAGTCGTCGAGGAAAGCTATGGGATCTGACATTGGATTGGCCAGCATCTCTCGTATATGTTTCAGCCACTTGTCCAGCTCCGATTCTGTCTGGGCTGCATCACCCTTATATTTCCAGTGCGCGGCAAATCCCCGTTCGGCTATATCGTCCATACGCTGGCTGCGTATCTGTACCTCAACCCAGCGTCCTTCGGGGCCCATCACGGTAAGGTGAAGCGCCTCATAACCATTTGGTTTCGGCCGGCTTACCCAGTCGCGAAGCCTGTCAGGCTTGGGGGTGTAAATGTCGGTTATAAGTGAATATATCTGCCAGCACTGTGCCCTTTCACTCATTTCGGGACCGGGCTCAAAGACAATTCTTACAGCCAGAAGATCATAGACCTCCTCGAAGGGTACATTCTTTGACTGCATCTTCTTCCAGATTGAATAGATAGACTTGAATCTGCCGGAGATATCAAAGATTATATTGTTGTCGTTAAGCCTGTCGATTATAGGAAGGCTGAACCTGTTGATGAGAGCCAGGTTTTTCTTTTCATCGAGCTTGACTTTGCGGGCAATCTCATCGAAGATGCGGGGATGCCTGAATTTGAAACTGAGGTCCTCAAGCTCTGTCTTTATAGCGAATAGTCCCAGGCGGTGCGCGAGCGGGGCATAGAGATAGATTGTCTCACCAGCTACCTTCATCCTCTTGTGCTCAGGCATTGAGTCAAGAGTTCTCATGTTATGCAGTCTGTCTGCTATCTTGATGATAATGACCCTGATGTCATCCGAGAGGGTCATGAGCATCTTGCGGAAATTCTCTGCCTGAAGGGAGTTTGTTTCCTTATTGTATGTGCCTGATATCTTTGTTAGGCCATCAATCAGTGAAGCAATCTTGGGCCCAAACTCCCTGGAGATGTCATTAAGGGTAATTTCGGTATCCTCCACTACATCATGCAAAAGCGCTGCAGCCACTGATTTTGCGCCCAGGCCTATCTCCTGATTGACGATACGCGCAACATTTATCGGGTGAATAATATATGGTTCGCCCGAATTGCGTCGCATGTCGCGGTGCGCCTCGTTTGCAAACAGGAATGCTTTGCCAATAAGATCCCTTTCTCCCGGTTTATCGCACCTGTATAAATTGTCTTTCAGCAGTTTAAACTCAGCTTCAATGCGACTGATATCCTCTGCGGTAAATATGTTCGTCTTCTTTTTGCCCATCAGTCTCTAACAGAAAAGAGAGAGTCAAAGATACAAAAATAGGGTTAATATTGCTCCCTGACTAGGGAAGGATGGTAACGGTACCTGTCCTGGCTTCAGCTCTTCCGGAAGGGGTGGTAAGGCGCAGGCTCCACAGGTAGACTCCCGGTGGCATAGGTTTGTCATTATGACGGCCATTCCAGCCGGTACCATGGCTGGAGGTGCGAAAGAGAACAACGCCGGTGCGGCTGAGTATTGTGAACTCATATTCTGACGGAATGAATGTCAGAAGGGGTGAAAAGATATCGTTTGTGCCGTTATCATCAGGGGTGAAGGCATTTGGCACGAAGATATTTTCGACGGCAAAGATCAGGGTGACGGATGAGCGGCACACCGGATAATCTGCAGATGCCTCCTGATCAAGGGCTGTAACAACATATGCGATAGCCGGTGCTGAAACAAATGAGGCAAAAGCTGAATAATCATCACTCCATACCGTATCAGCGATCGGCCCTGCCACCTCCGTCCAGCCTGCCCCTGAATCGCGCCAGAGGGTGAAATATGCCGGGTGCTGAGGAAACGGATTATTCCATTTGAGATTGATGAGCGACGCAGCGCTGGAAGATGAAAGCACTATATTTCTTACAGGATCGGATGGCGTTACTGGCTTTCCGCAATTATTCAGAGCCGATATACGATAGAGATTGACAATGGCAGTGTCTGTCGAGGCATTATTTATTGTTACATCGCCATTAATACCATAAGCAGAGGCTGTTATGACCCAGCCTGATGTGCCGCTGTTGAATTGCTCGGCAACAAAGGTCCCGATGTCGGTCTTACTGTCATAACTCCCGGTTATGTTGACAGCCTTATCATCTATATATACTGCCTCAGTTACAGTCCATTCAGGAGGGGATTCACCTCCCGACACGAAACATTGCCTGTTTGATGACGACAGGCCTTCATCGTTTGCCGTGGCTCTGATGTGAAAGCAGTATTCAACAGATGCCGCATATCCGCTGAAAGTATATGATGTCTGGGACAGGGGAAGGTCATCAAGCAGTTCAGCAGGATTACCTGGGGCGCTCATCCACAATTCGTAGCCGTCAGCCGGATGTGAAGGATTGGCATATTCTGTCCATGAAAGAATGACACGGAAATTACAGGAATCGTTCAAGTACGATACAAAGATCGTACTAAGGCTGTTGCTCAGCGGACTTATATTCCGTGAAGAATCAATAGCAGCAACAACATATGTGACGCTCATATACCTTGCTGCTGAACCTGTGTGCAGATATTCAGTGACATATGGTGACCTGATGGTGTCTACGGCAAAGGCACTGTTATCGTTGAAAGTGTAGACAACATAGCTGCCCACATCGGCTGATGGTGACAGGGTCCACTTTAACGTGGTGAATCCTGTTGCAGGATTGACTGTAACGTTCTCAAGCCTTGGCGAAATAGGTTGAGTCTCATCCTGTCCCCTGACAGCGAATGTCAGGAGGATAAAAAGCAGTAGCAGTGTTATGTCTCTGAAACCTCTCATTTTGCCCCGGCAATGACTTCGATAGCCTCCTCCGGTTTAAAATACGTATTAAACAGCTCTTTTATTTTGTGCTGAGTGATAGACTCAACTGTATTTACCAATTTGGAATAGTAATCATGATCAGCTTCGTAGTCGATTATTCCTCTTATAGTCTCGGCTGATGAAAACGGCCCGTCGAACATACGGGCAATCTCACCCATGAGGTGGTTTCTTACTATCTTCAGCTCATCAGTGCCGACTTCGGTTCTTATCAGGCCGGTTACCTCCTTTTTGATCTCCTTTAAAGTCTCCTCACGATATTCACTGGCCACTTCGGTCATTATTGCGATGAAACCTATTCCGTGAAAAGCACCGACC
>JAKEGI010000251.1 GCA_022615595.1 Bacteroidales bacterium
AAAATATTATGCCCTGCGCAGTCTGATAGGGTCATACCTGCCAAAGAAGACCAAGCTGCCTCCGATTCCAGACCCCATTTCTGCCATGAGCCTCCCTGAGATCATACTTGCTCCCTTCACCTCTGTCTGGGACAACCTTCCGCCGCCCATTCCTGCTGTCCAGCCTGCACCGTTTGAGGCATTCGGCCAGGACTATGGTTTCATGCTCTATACGACGAAGCTTATTGGTCATAAGAGTGGAAGACTCACTGTAATTGACATTCACGACTATGCAACAGTCTTCCTGAACGGAGAATTTATCGGTACACTTGACAGGAGGCTGGGGATCAACTCAATTGATCTTCCAAAATCCGAGGAAAAGGACCCGCTCCTGGAGATATTCGTTGAGGGTATGGGTCGCATTAACTTTGCCAATGCAATGATTGACCGAAAAGGGATAACAGACAGGGTTGTACTGAACGGCATGACCCTCATGAACTGGAATATATATGGTTTCCCGATGGATGAGGCATATGTGCGAGGACTCAAAGCTAAAGGAGCTCAGTTTAATAAGCCGGGAATCTTTTACAAGGGTACCTTCACTGTCGAAAACCCCGCTGACACATTCATTGATATGACAAATTTCATCAAGGGCTTTGTCTGGATCAACGGAAACAATCTTGGAAGGTATTGGGAGATAGGACCACAACAGAGACTCTATTGTCCGGCGTCCTGGCTGAGAAGTGGTGAGAATGAAATAATCGTCTTCGATCTGGGCAAGACCTCAGGAGGAACAATAAGTGGCTTCAAAACAATGAATTAGATATTATCAGCTTATCCCGGTTATAACTGCAAGCAAGTGATATATTACTGCTGCCAGGATCATCGAGACCGGGATTGTAAGCAGCCATGCATAAAGCAGGTTTATAGTAACGCCCCATCTGACGGCAGTTATGCGTTTCGTCAGTCCGACACCCATAATGGCACCGGTAATTGTATGGGTGGTGCTGACCGGGATGCCGAATGCTTCAGTGCCAAACAGCAATACAGCTCCGGCACTCTCAGCCGCCACCCCCTCGAAAGGCGTCAGCTTGGTTATTTTCGTTCCCATGGTCTTTACTATCCGCCAGCCTCCCATCAGAGTCCCGAGACTGATTGCCGAGTAGCATCCGAGAACTATCCAGTGCGGTATATCATGTATCCTTCCGTCAACCATTTCGATCTGGGCCCAGTGAGGTATGGCCGATGCTTCAACACCATTGAAATATACCATGAGTGCAGCAGCAATGATCCCCATTACCTTCTGTGCGTCATTGCCGCCGTGGCCAAGGCTGAACAGTGCTGAAGAGAGAAGCTGAAAGCCCTTGAACCGCTTATCGAGCCTGAATGGATTGCCTCGCCGGCTGATCCACAACAGAGCAATGGAGAAGAGGTATGATATTATCATCCCCAGCAGAGGCGCCAGAAAAATAAATGCGGCTATTTTGACAATCCTGCCGGTATGCACTACATCCCAACCTGTATAGGCAATTGCTGCCCCGGCGAAACCCCCGACGAGTGTATGCGAAGAGCTTGACGGAATTCCCAGATACCAGGTCAGCAAGTTCCATATTATGGCGGCAATGATACCCGCCAGTATTACCATAAGTGTAATGGCTGAAGTATCGACGATCTTTGCAATGGTGTCAGCAATGTGAAGCTCAAAGACAAGGTAAGCCAGGAAATTAAAGAAGGCAGCCCAGAGAACTGCCTGAAATGGCGTAAGCACCTTTGTTGACACTACGGTAGCTATCGAGTTCGCCGCATCATGAAAGCCGTTGATAAGATCAAATGCGAAGGCAAGAACAACGATGATAATCAGCAGTGTGAATTCCATCAGGCTACTATTAGGCTATTTTGATAATTACTGAGGAGATGATGTCGGCAACGTCGTCACAGCGGTCCGCAGCTTTCTCAAGAGCCTGCAGGATGTCCTTCTTCTTTATAAGCTCAATGGCATCCTTCTCTTCCAGGAAGAGCTTTGCAAGGTAGCGGTGGTTTACATCATCGGCCAACTCCTCTATCTCGCTTATCTTGCGGCAGTTTTCATTGTACCTTGAGAGGTGGAGCACATCCTTGAGCCCGTTGAATGTAGTGTTTATTTCTATTGATGCCCTGTGTATAAGATCTGCCATCTCGATGAACTCTGAAGGTATCTCTCCAACATGGTACAGTGATATTTTTTTCGATGCACCGAAGATAAGATCGACAACCGAGTCCGTGGCATGTACCAGGTCAAAGATATCCTCCCTGTCGAACGGGGTAATGAAGTTACTGTTCAGCGTCATAAACAGGTTCCTGGCTATCTGGTCTCCGATACTTTCTGACTCCTTGATCTTGTCAACAAGCATATCACGTTTCACCAGGTCAGGCTCTCGCATGAGTTCCCGCAGAAGTTCGGCAGCCACAATAAGATTAGCCGACGAGTCTTTGAAAAGAGGATAGAACTTGCCCTCCTTGGGGGCAAGAAACGAAAATATCTTATCAAGTTTCATTTAAGACAATATGTAGGTTTGACAACCATCCAAAAATAGACTAAAGAGTTCACTCATAAAAGGAGATTTGTCTTAATGTTCATTAAATGTTAATTACTAATCCTCTCAAACTACACCTAACTTTGAGTATCTTAGCGATCACTAAACAGACTCCTGTCATGAAAATAACGTTTTATGGTGCTGCCCGTGAGGTAACAGGCAGTAAGGTCCTCATTGAAACTGAACACGGTAAGAATATCCTTATTGACTGCGGGCAGTTTCAGGGCAAAGGGCTGGAGACCGACAGGATGAACCGGTCATTTGCCTTCACTCCTGCATCCATAGATCACATAATACTTTCACATGCACACATTGATCACTCAGGACTGATACCTTTTCTCTACCGCAACGGGTTTGACGGTTCAGTGGTATGCACAAATGCAACACGTGATCTCTGCTCCATTATGCTGGCAGATTCAGGCAAGATACAAGAGCTTGATACATACACATTCAACAAAAAGAGGGCGAAGAAGGGTCTTCCTCCTGTGGAGCCTCTATATACACAGGCCGACGGTGTAGCATCAATGAAACTCTTCATAGGTGTGGCCTATGATCGCAAATTCCGGATAGATGAACATACAACAGTAAGGT
>JAKEGI010000252.1 GCA_022615595.1 Bacteroidales bacterium
AGCAGCCTGAGCGATATTGATGCCCTGATACTTGGTTGTACCCATTATCCCATCATACGCAACCAGATCAGCAAATTCTTCAATTTCAACGTTGAGGTCATTGACTCTGCCCGCATTGTGGCACAGCATCTGCGGGTGATGCTTGACCAGAATGACCTTCTCAATAAAAGACGAGCTGGAGAAGACCTCTTCTTCGTCTCAGACTATACCGAATATTTTGAAAAGATCGCCCGCATGTTCTTCGAGGGTAACATTAATCTGCAGAAGGCTGATATCTGGCGCTGAACATGCCCTGACAAACCTCCTCCAGCAGCATGCTATCCTGCAAGATATCTGTCTGCAGATAAATAAGTTATGTCGTTATTCCAAACATGATCAAAATCATTATCATATAGAAGTGTTATAGTGAACTTAGCTTCGTGAAATTGGTTACTTTTATGTCGTTTTTAATGAAAACAATAACCATTTAATATATCATGGGAAAAAGATCAAAGGTCATTGAAAGAGATGCGGTAGTAATCAGGTTCTCCGGTGACTCGGGTGACGGGATGCAGCTAACTGGCACCCTGTTCTCCAATACATCGGCACTGTTCGGGCATAATCTCTCAACATTCCCCGATTATCCTGCAGAAATCAGGGCTCCCCAGGGCACTGTCGGTGGTGTATCGGGCTTCCAGGTGCACATCGGTCACAAGCTGATCAATACACCGGGCGATTATCCTGACATCCTTGTGGCAATGAACCCTGCCGCGATACGTGCCAATGCAGGCTTCCTGAAGCCGGGTGCCACTATCATTTATGACACTGACAGCTTCACTGAAAAAAACATACAGCGTGCCGGTTACAAGGCTGATCCGTTTACTGAAGACAAGATCGAGACGCTGAACCTGATCGGCGCTCCTATAACCACGCTGGTTAAGGAGACGCTCAAGGATCTCGAGATTGATCCCAAGACTGTTCTTCGTACCAAGAATATGTTTGCACTGGGAATGGTATACTGGCTCTTTGACAGCCAGCTTGACTACACTGAGAAGTTCATTGATGACAAGTTCGGAAAGAAACCCGTTGTTGCTGAAGCCAACAGTAAGGTATTAAGGGCAGGGTATTACTATGCCGAAACCATTGAAGCACTTACACCCTCGTACAGGGTGCTGCCGGCTCCGATAGCCAAGGGAGTATACCGGAACATCAATGGTAACCAGGCCACCGCATGGGGCTTTCTTGCCGCCGCAGAGAGAGCCGGGCTAAAGCTTTTCATCGGGTCATATCCCATCACGCCGGCGACAGGCATTCTTGAGGAGCTTGCCTTGCGCAAGGACCTGGGTGTAAAAAGCCTTCAGTGTGAAGATGAGATAGCTGGCATATGCACGGCCATTGGCGCCAGTTACGCAGGTAACCTCGCTGTGACATCAACCTCAGGCCCTGGCCTGGCGCTGAAGTCAGAGGCCCTCAACCTGGCTGTCATGACTGAGCTGCCACTGGTTGTTGTTGACGTCCAGAGAGGCGGGCCCTCAACCGGACTGCCGACAAAAACCGAACAGGCTGACCTGTGGCAGGCACTATACGGACGCAACGGAGAGAGCCCTGTGGTTGTGATAGCCGCCGGTACCCCATCCGACTGCTTCCACTTTGCCTTCGAATCGGCACGAATAGCCGTTGAGCATATGACCCCCGTCCTGCTTATGACAGACAGCTACCTGGCAAACGGCTCTGAGCCCTGGAAGATTCCTGCAATGAAAGACCTCCCTGCCATTAAGGTGCCAGTTGCCGTTAAGGAGGAAAAAGAGTTCATGGCCTACGAAAGAGATGAGAAGACACTTGCCCGTAAATGGGCAATACCAGGGACGCCAGGACTTGAACACCGTGTGGGTGGCCTCGAGAAGACAAAGAAAGGCAGCGTTTCATATACTCCTGAGAACCATGAATACATGGTCAGGATGAGAGAAGAAAAGGTAGAACGGATCCAGAGTGAGGTGCCTGACCTTAAGATAACAGGAGATAAAAAGGCTGATCTGCTCGTTATCGGATGGGGCAGCTCATACGGACATATACTCACAGCCGTGACTGAACTGAAGGAGGAGGGATACAGCATCGCCGCCACACACTTCAACTATATTAGACCCCTGCCAAAAAACTGTGAAGAGGTTTTTTCAGGTTACAGGAAACTGGTTGTATGCGAACTGAATAACGGACAGTTTGCCAATTATCTGAGGATGAAATATCAGAAGTTCACATTCACCCAGTATAATAAGATACAGGGACTGCCGTTCACGGTCGGGGAGATAAAAGATCATTGTAAAACATTACTGGAGGGTAAATAAGATGGCTGAGACAAATACGATACAGTATACCGCTAAGGATTTCAAGAGTGATCAGGAAGTAAGATGGTGCCCCGGGTGCGGAGACCATGGCATACTTGCCTCACTGCAGAAAACGCTTGCCGACATGGGCATTGCCAGGGAAAAATATGTCTTCGTGTCAGGCATCGGGTGCTCATCACGTCTGCCTTATTACATGAATACCTACGGATTTCACAGTATTCACGGCCGGGCAGCTGCCATAGCCACAGGGGTCAAGATAGCCAATCCTGACCTGATGGTCTGGGAGATGACGGGTGACGGTGATGCACTGGCAATTGGAGGCAACCATTTTATCCATGCGGTGAGACGCAACATAGACATCAAGATACTCCTGTTTAACAATGAGATATATGGCCTCACCAAGGGTCAGTATTCACCGACGTCTCAGAAGGGCCTTGTGACAAAGACATCCCCTTTTGGCACTATTGAAGAGCCTTTTAAGGTAGGCGAGCTGACCATCGGCTCTCACGGACGCTTCTTTGCACGCACAGTAGACTATAACCTGCAGCTTTCCGGCGAGGTATACAGGGAGGCCGCTCTCTTCAGGGGTACGACCGTTGTGGAGGTAATACAGAACTGTGTCATCTTCAATGACGGTGTCCATGATGCTATCACCAACAAGGAGTTCAGGGATGACAGGACTATCGTTCTGCATCAGGGTCAGCCGATGATCTTCGGTAAGGATCGCGACAAGGGATTAATCCTTGAAGGTATAAAGCTGAAGGTTGTTAAGATAGGGGAGAACGGCATCACTGAAAAAGACCTGCTGGTTCATGATGCAGAGGAAGCCAATCCTGGAATACACTATATGCTGGCCGGCATGCAGTATCCGGAGTATCCGTTTGCCCTTGGGGTTATCAGGGCTGTCAAAATGCAGACCTATGACGGTGCGATGATTGAACAACACAGGCATGTACAGTCGATCTCAAAGATCAGGTCAGTTGACGAGCTGCTGATGAGCGGCTCTACCTGGGTGGTAGAGTGACCTGTCACAATACAATGAGAGACTATCGCGGGCACACCATAAACTGTGCCCGTCTTTTTTGCCCTCTTTTTTACTAATTTTGACCATTCACCTCATCTGAAGAACTGATGAATAAAAAGCCTGAGACAAGCCCGCACTTCAACAGAGCAATGCGTGACCAGCAGGAACGGCTGAAGGAGCTTGCCTGTATAAACCGCGCCACACAGATACTTAAAGAGGGAAAAGCCATCGAGGAGACGCTTATGCATCTCGTCCTGATGCTGCCCGCAGCATGGCAGTATCCGGAGTATACAGTCGCCCGCATAAACTATGCTGACAGGAAATACGAGACTCCCGACTTCAGGGAGACAGAGTGGGAGATGTTACAGGATTTTAAAACACTGGGAGGTGATGGATCAATAGAGATATACTATACCCGCGAATTTATCAAGGAATTCGAGGGTCCCTTCCTCAAGGAGGAACGTGACCTTATTGCTAATCTCTCCAAGCTGATCACGGGATTTATAAACAGCATAATTGCAAGGAATTCTGACGCATCATTAAACACGGAATATGCGTCAGAGGAAGAGAGCCAGAACCTCTCAAGCCGAAAGCTCCTCCAGAAGTTTCTTGACAGGCACAATGCCGAGCGCGATGTCTTCCATGACCTGATGCCATTCATGGTCAAGGAGATATTGCTTGTAGCCAGCCTCTATGACGCATACTCAATCGAGGGAGAAGGACGCTTCTCTGACCATATGCTCGGTGAATACTACCAGATGAGCCTCATCTCCATCCCCCGGGTCACAGGCGTCTCAGGTGAGGATGAGGCCTTCGACAGACTCCGGTCAAGACACTATGACATGATCATAATAATGGTCGGCGTTGACAAGGAGGGCCCGATGAGTATTTGCAGGAACCTGAAGGAGAAATATCCTTATATCCCTACATTCCTGCTACTGAATAACCCCGGCGACATTCCCTTCGTCCTCAGCCAGAAAAAAATCGGAGTTCCCTTTGATAACTTTTTTGTCTGGACCGGCGAGTCCAAGGTCTTCTTTGCAATGGTGAAGCTTCTTGAAGATAAGGTCAATGTAGAGAACGATACGAAAAAAGGACTCACGGGAGTGATGCTCATCATCGAGGATGCTGCAGACTATTACTCCACATATGTGCCGATGCTCTATACCCTTATCCTGGAGCAAACACGGAGTCTTATCGAGGACGTCTCTTCTGATGAGCTTTACAAGGTGCTGAAGCTGAGAGCCAGACCGAAGATACTGCTTGCCTCGACATATGAAGAGGCTATATCAATATTCAGAAGATACAAGGACAGCCTCCTGGGCGTCATTTCCGATATGCGCTTCCCGCGTGAAGGCATGCTGAATAACATGGCCGGCTTCGACCTTATTGAGCACATCAGGTCAGAGCTTCCTAACCTGCCTACAGTGCTTCAATCATCAGATCCGGATAACATCAAATATGCCACGCAACTCAGGGTGAGTTTCATCAATAAGAACTCCGAGAGCCTTCTCCAGGATCTGAAGTCATTTATAAACTATTATCTCGGATTTGGAAATTTTGTCTACCGTGACACAACCGGCAGGCAGATCGCGGTAGCCAAGTCAATGAAGGAGTTCGAGTCTTTTCTTCAGACCGTACCTGAAGATTCACTTGTCTACCATTCAATGAAAAACCACTTCTCCATGTGGCTGATGGCCCGCGGTGAAGTTAAGATAGCAAAGAGGATCAACCCTGTCAAGCTGTCCGATTTTAAAAGCCTCACTGAACTGAGAGAGTTCCTTCTCGAGATAATCAGGAAGAGAAGGAGGGAATTGAACAAGGGAAAGGTGGTCAACTTTGACGAGTCTGCCGTTATTGATGAGTCAAACGTCGTAAGCCTGGCCGGAGGATCACTCGGAGGAAAGGGTCGTGGCCTGGCATTCATCAATACCCTTATATACAGCTTC
>JAKEGI010000253.1 GCA_022615595.1 Bacteroidales bacterium
AGACCCTGGAGATAATCGGACTGCGGAAGTACTTTGATATTATCGTTACTGCCAACGACGTGACTATGCATAAACCCCATCCTGAGACATTCCTGCGCTGTGCAGAACTCATGAAGGTTGACCCGGCCGTATGCGAGGTCTTCGAGGACGGCGACCTGGGGATAGAAGCAGCGCGAAAAGCCGGAATGATCGCCACAGACGTCCGCAGCTGGTATAACTCCGACTGGCAGTAAGAGGCAAGGTCTGAAGGCTTTGCCCACCGAAGCTTTAGCGAAGGTGGGTCTGAAGTCAAAAAACGAAAAACGAAAAACGAAAAACGAAAATTCAAAGTGGATCCTGAAATCAGAGTTACGGCCGACGGTTCCCATACTCTGTATGTGCCTTCACTCGATGAGCATTATCACTCGCACTTCGGTGCAGTGACAGAGTCAAAACATATTTTCATCAGCGCAGGACTGGCAAGCATCGAAAGTGATGATATCAGCATACTCGAGGTAGGCTTCGGCACAGGACTGAACGCTTTATTAACTGCTCTTTATGCCGACGAAAGACAAACAAAAGTGTCATATGTGACACTTGAAAAATTTCCCCTCAGCACTGTAATCATTAAGGAATTGAATTACAGATCTCTTGCCGGAACTGCCGGAGAGAGGCTCTTTGACTCTATTCATGCTGCACCCTGGGAAACCGCAGTCAAAGTAACACCATGGTTCACACTTCATAAGAGAGAGTTTGACCTTACCACCATGGCTCCGGAAGGCCTGTATGACATCATCTACTTCGACGCCTTCGGTCCTGATAAACAACCTGAAATGTGGACCATTGAAGTAATGAGGAAGATAGCCGCGGTCACTCACCCGGGTTCAGTACTGGTGACCTACTCAGCCAAAGGAAAGCTTAAACGAATGCTCCGGGAACTCGGTTTTGAGGTGAAACTCCTCCCCGGTCCTCCCGGAAAAAGGGTGATTACAAGAGCGGTGAAGCAATGAAAATGATATCTTTGCGACCACAAAACAAAAAGTATAAGCATTTAAATATCCAGGCATAAAATGAAAAATATCAGATTCATCGTCATGGCTTCTGCAGCCATATTCACTTTGAGCGCAACTGCGCAAAAGGTTAAATTCGCCACTCCGGAAGACTCACTATCATATGCCCTGGGAGTGGCAAACTATAGCTATTATGTGGCTGACAGCATTGACATTAACCCCAAGATGTTCACCAGGGGGATGAATGATGCTGCAAAAGATAAGGCTGTCATGGGTGACACGACCGCCAGTGCTTACATAGTCAGTTATATGCAGAGAAGGGAGAGTGAGAGGCTTCTTGCAGAGTACAGGACACAGATTGAAGCTGCTGAGAGCTTCCTCTCAGAGAACGGCAAGGCTGAGGGTGTGGTTACAACACCAAGCGGATTGCAGTACAAAGTGATCACAGCCGGTACCGGTGTAACCCCCGGCCCCGAGGATGTTGTAAAGGTGCATTACACCGGGACAACCATCGACGGTACCAAGTTTGACTCATCATATGACCGCGGTGAACCTGCAAGCTTCAGGGTGAGCAATGTCATCCGGGGATGGGTTGAAGGATTGCAGCTGATGCAGGAAGGTTCAAAATATATGCTCTATATTCCATATGATCTTGCCTATGGCGAGAGGGGCGCAGGAAATGTCATCAAGCCTTTCGAAACGCTCATCTTTGAAGTTGAGCTGATTGAGGTAATAAAAGAATAGGGCATGGCCTCTTCGTGATCCTCAAAATGTTATCTTTGCCAAAACTCAAATAAAAACAGACAATGAAAATTAAAGGTTTAGTTATCCTCGCTGTGGCAACAGCCGTTATCGCATCATCATGCACACAATCAGGCATCACCGGAACAAAAGTAAAAACCGCTGAAGACTCGCTTGCATACGCACTTGGCATCGCAAGCTATTTCTATTATATGGGTGACAGCGTCAATATCGACCCGGTTCTCTTCGCCAAGGGAATGCTTGACTCGAAGAATGAAAAAAATACTCTTGATGAAACAACTGCACAGGGTTATGTAATGACCTACATGCAGAAGAGACAGGCTGAAAAGATGAAGGCCATGTACACAAAGAACATTGAGGAAGGCGAAAATTTCCTTGCTGAGAACAAGAAGCGTGAAGGTGTCCAGGAGACTACGAGCGGACTGCAGTATGAGGTTATTACGATGGGGACAGGCGATAAGCCCGCTGAAACAGACATGGTTAAGGTTCATTATACAGGCATGCTCATTGACAGCACAAAATTTGATTCATCAGTTGACCGTGGCGCACTTGCCGAGTTTAATGTCAACCAGGTCATACAGGGCTGGCAGGAAGGTATTCAGCTGATGCCTGTTGGTTCGAAATTCAAATTCTACATCCCCTACGAGCTTGGTTATGGTGAGAACGGCACAGGCCCCATTCCTCCCTACGCAGTACTCGTGTTTGAGGTAGAACTTCTCGAGATAGTAAAACAATGAGGTTTGCAGAGATAAGCACCCCGAAAGGGATGATGAAGGCAGAGCTCTATGACGATGATGCTCCGGCTACCGTCGAGAACTTTGTCACCCTGGCGAAGAGAGGCTATTATGATGGCCTCGCTTTCCACAGGGTTATTCCCAACTTCGTCATACAGGGCGGTTGTCCCTTCTCGAAAGAGATGAGCGATCCGCGTGTAGGTACTGGCGGACCGGGATATAAGATCAAGTGTGAACTGACCGGCACGAAGCAGTACCATGACCGCGGCGTTCTCTCAATGGCCCATGCCGGAAGAGACACAGGCGGTTCACAGTTCTTTATCTGCCATGGCAGAGACCATACCAAACACCTTGACCGTCAGCATACATGCTTCGGGAAAGTCATCGAAGGAGAAGAGGTGATTGACCTGATCAGGGCAGGTGACAGAATCGATAGTGTAAGGATTACCGGGACTGAATAATGGAATTTGAGATTACAGGAAAGATTGCCGAGGTTTACCAGATCAATAAGGTGAATGAGAGGTTCCGCAAGCGTGAGTTCGTTATTGAACACAAGGAGAGCGGAAGCAATCAGCCTTATGTGGACTTCATCAAGTTTCAGCTTACACAGGACAAATGTGATCTTATTGATGAGTCATGGCTACGCCACGATGTGACGGTTACCTTCAATATAAAGGGTAACCGCTGGGAAAAGAACGGCATGGTTAATTACATCACCAATCTTAACGCCCTGACTGTGACGAAGGGGATTGCTACGACGGTGGATGGCACAAAGCAAGTACGTAATGTGACGCTTGAAGACTCCCCC
>JAKEGI010000254.1 GCA_022615595.1 Bacteroidales bacterium
CAAGCTGGCCAAGGCCATAACTATGGCAGCAAAAGAGGGTGGCACTGACCCGGATATGAACCCCAGGCTCAGGACTGCCATTCTGAATGCCAAAGCCCAGAATATGCCAAAGGACAATATTGAGGCTGCAATAAAAAGGGCAGCTGGCAAGGACACTGCGAACTATACGGAGGTTATCTATGAAGGCAAAGGTCCTCATGGTGTGCTTATTGTTGCGGAGGCGGCAACGGATAACAACACGCGTACCGTCGCCAACGTCAAGGCATATTTTAACAAGAACGGAGGCTCTCTGGCCCCGACCGGTTCGCTGGAGTTCATGTTTGCCCGAAAGGCAGTCTTCGAGTTTGAGAAACCCTGGGGAGTATCAGCCGATGATCTGGAGCTTGACCTGATTGAATACGGACTGGAATCGATTGAGAGTTACGATGAAGATGTATACATCTACGGTGACTATACCAACTTCGGATCCCTGTCAAGGGCTCTTGAAGACAAGGGTATAGAGGTTAAGAAGGCCTCTCTTAAAAGGATTCCCTCGAGCCCAATAGAACTGACTGAAGAGCAGATGGCTGACGTTGAGAAACTGCTTGACAGGCTTGAGGACGATGATGACATCCAGGCTGTCTTTACCAATATTGCCTGAGAGTCTGTCACTTTGCCATCATCCTGAGAACCTTCAGGTGTTCTTCATTCAGGGAGTTGTAGTTAAAGTAACATACACCTGCTGCTCCGTTCCTGACTGAGATCTCTGCAGCCTCCCTTATCGCCTCCTCGTCCCAGTACCGGTTAGGGGGCCATATATTGTGACACCGGCAGCAGTAGTCGTAATGAACTTATAAGGAAAAATTTCAGACAATCTATCTAACTATGAAGGCGATTACCGGGTATTCAACACGGCGACCAGGAAACTCATTCAACTGGGCAGGGAGATGCCACCCTCTGAAATGATGTTTGCCAAATTCTCACCAGACGGAAACAAGGTAGCGTACGTATGCAAAAGAAACATCTTTGTTGAGGAGCTTCACTCGGGGGAGACAAAGCAGATCACTTTTGATGGCAGCGGCAAAATTATCAACGGCACATTCGACTGGGTCTATGAGGAAGAGCTTGACTGCCGTGACGGTTTCAGGTGGAGCCCGGGCTCAGCCTCAAGGATAGGTGTGATACCCGCCGGCGGCGGTTCGATGACTCTCAACTGTATGTTCAGGTACCTTAAGAATAATCTTCCGGCGGGAGGAAGGTAGGCAGAGCCGGGGTCTGATGTCTGATGTCTGAGGGTCAAAAGTCTCTTCGCTCTACGCTCACCTCTCTACGCTTTCTCTGTGCCCTGCGCCCTGCGCCCTGAGCCACTAAGCCTGCTGCGAAGCTGTTTGTAGTCGGGAATTATTCTCTCAAGCAGTTCATAATATTGTCTGCCGTGATTGTGATGAACAAGGTGACACAGCTCGTGGATAATCACATAATCGATAAGCACCGGGTCTTTTTTCATCAGCTCCCTGTTAAACCATATTGCTCCATTGGTACGGCATGTGCCCCAGCGCCTCTTCATCTTCCTGACGCCGACAGACCGGGGTGCAGGCAGCAGGTTCCGGTACCGCGCTGCAAGCTCGCCAGTGCGAAGTGTGAAGTATTCCTTAGCCTCAACCAGGTACCATCCATCAACTGCAGCAGAAATCTTTACGGGGGCCGCAACCGGAACCATGACACGCAGTTCATCGCCAACGCGCTCAACCCTGGTGCGCGAAGAGGGGCTCACTTTTACGGTCAGGCTCCTTCCCATGAATTGAACGGAGCTGCCATCTTCAACAGGTTTAATCTCAGCAGAGGGCCTGATATCCTTCATCTTCTCCCTCTGCGTGATGATCCAGCCCGACTTCTCCCTGACAAACTGCATCAAAGAATAAAGAGGCACATACCATGGCGCCCTGATCATGAGTGTGCCACCGGGCTTTACATATAGTGCCACCGTCCGTCGTGAAGACCTTACAATATCAATTTCAACCTCCTCGGAGGCAATGCTGACGGTTCTCTTCTTCATGAAAAGTTGCGGCAGCTATTTCTTAACGGGATTGTCAATGACCGGCCTCTCATGGATGGAGGCAAGTTTATAACCGGTCAGGAAACCAGCTTTTGAGACTTTAAGAAGTTTATCAAAGTCGATGAACTCATAGTCATCAGTATGCTGGTGATAGTCACGGTGTATGCCGGTAAAGAAGAAGATGGCCGGTACTCCCTTTCTGTGGAAGGGATAATGATCTGAACCGGAGAAGTGCGATCCCTTGCCTTCGTCTACTGGAAAGAGGTCTGACTTCAGACATGACTCTTTTGCCAGTGCCACGAAAGCTGTGCTTTCGCCTGCTGATATGACTTTGATGGTGTCAGGTCCGGTTATATCTATCTTCCCGTTTAGTGAGGCTCCTGTGTCAGTATCCCGGCGTGACCTGGCTATCATGTCAAAGTTGATGTTTGCTATTGTGTTTTCAAGTGGAAAGAGAGGGTTCTCAGCATAGAAGGTTGAACCGTGAAGTCCCTCTTCCTCTCCGGTGGTCCAGAAGAAAAGTATGCTTCTTGGAGGCTTCTTATCCAATGAGGTAAAGGCACGGGCTATGGCCAGCAGCCCTGTTGAACCAGAGGCGTTGTCATTGGCGCCGTTAAGAACCCTTCCTGAACTGTCAAAGCCTGAATGGTCATAATGTGCAGTGTAGATGACACATTCATTTCTTAGTTTTGGATCTGATCCTTCGATATAACCAACAATGTTAAAGCTTGTTACAGTATCCCGGGAGACATTTATTTTTACATCTGCCTTCAGACCGGGTATTATGAACGATGCCGGTTTCTTTGAGGTTGCGATGCTGTCCTGCATCTCACTCAGCGTTACGCCGGCGTTTCTTAGCAGCATGTCGGCCGTCTGCCTTGTTATCGAATAGGCGTTAAGGCTGAAGTTCAGTGACTGGCTCTTGAATAGCGGTACCAGCTGGTAACTGCTGCCCATGGACAGTGAAGAGGATGAGATGTCAGACCCGAGAGCCGGGTCGGCAACATAAAAAATAGCTTTGGCTTTCTGGAGCATCAACATTGGCAGCTTGCGCACCTCTGCATTCTCACTTAAAGATTCGTCAGAAGCAGGCATGCCGCTGCCCTGAAGATCGGGCTTCCTGGTCATGATGATCACAATACGGTCATTTAATGATACGCCGGTGAAGTCATTGTACTTTGCCTCGCTGTTTGTATATCCGTAACCCGCAAAGACAACCTCGCCGCTGAAGCTTACATTGTCAGAAGGGGTCATCAGTGGATATAGTTCAGCGGTCTGCGGATTGGCTCCTGTTGAATCGGTAAGTGTGACGACTGACTCACCCGGGATTGCCGAAACCTTAATGTAGGTTAGAGGCTGATAGAGATCATTCCGGCCGGGAAGAGGCTTAATCCCCATCTCGAGAGCTGTTGAACTGATGTACTCGGCAGCCCTTATATTTCCGTCGCTTCCGGTCCTTCGCCCTTCGAGGGCATCGGATGACAGATACTTCATATGTCTCCGGGCATCATCGAGAGTAATCTGATTCAGGGCTTTCTTCTGTGAATATGATGAAGCTGCCACAAGGATCGCAGCAAGCAGGAATAATGATCTGAGTTTCATGTTTGTCAGTAGGTTGAAAGAGGAATATGTGTGTAAATAAAATCAGGTACCACAAAGTTATTGGAAATTGTAATTCAAAATTCAAACCGGCAGTCTTTATTCCTGTCTGAGGGTTAAGACAACAATTTCGGGAGGCATAAAGATCCTTGCTGCCATCCCCATTGTTCCCAGTCCGGCCGTTACATAGAGGTATGAATCCTCATTCCTGTAGAGTCCCTTCCAGTATTTATGTATCAGGGAGGCCGGAGAGATATCTCCTCCCGGAAAGGGCAGGCCTATCTGCATGCCGTGAGTATGGCCTGACAGCGTCAGGTCAGGCAGCCTTCCATTTTTTGCAGCAGACTCCCAACCGGCAGGGTCATGTACAAGCATAAGATTGAACAGGGTACCGTCATACTGATCCATCACCCTGTCAAAGTCTCCGTAGCTAATGTTTAGCCGGTGTCCGTGGGTGACCACCCCGGAGACGGAGAATTGTGCACCGTTATGTGTCAGGAAAACTGTACTGTCATCGAGAAGTGTATATCCTGAGGCCCTGATTTTGCCGGAGACCTTCTCAAGGCACTCCCGGCCGTAGGTTTCGCTGTAATCAGGCATGTAGGTACCGTCATCATGATTGCCTGTCACGGCAAATGAACCGTAGCTGGCCCTGGCTCGGTTCAGGATGGTGTCACACATCCCGAATTCCCTCCAGCCAAATGTTATGAAATCGCCTGTGTTGATTAGCAGATCAGGCTTTTCGGAGTTGATGAGATCAACGGCCCTGACAAGCTCCCCGTAATGACCATGGTATGAAGAGAGATGCAGGTCTGAGATAAGGATGATCTTCATCCCGTCAAGCCTGCTGTCGAGATGCTTTACCATTATCTCCTCCCTGATGATCCTCACATCAAACCTCTGCCTGAAATAGCCATCTGCAAAGAGAAAGACCAGAATCCCGGAAAGAAGGATGTTCGTAATAACCAGCCCTGACAATCGTCTTCGCAGTATCCTTCCCGCCAGTCGTGCAAGAATGCTAAGTCCAAGGTATACTGAACCTACCAGGATGACGAGTATGTCTATTGCTCCGAAAGCTATGAACCTGAATGCGTTTGCCGGATCGTCAAAATCACCTTTGTAGATTACTAGTCTGAATATCAGGTATATGAGGACAATGGTAAGAGCAATCTTAACGGTAAACGACATTACGCGCAGCACTATGTTGCGCTTGCGCAGGTCTGTAACCAGGCGCCACCATACATACAGATCAACCAGGATAATTGTAACAAAGATCCACATCTCTCTACTTTGCATCAAAAATAACACTTTAAGATAATCAATATGGCCGCAATCTCTTTTTGGATATTTTTACGCCATGATTACAGTTGAGCTTATTGGAAAGGATCAGATACTGAAGGATCTTTCATACGTGGTCATAGCAGCCAGGTACGGATCCGGGTGGCTTTTTATAAAACACAGGAAAAGAGGAGGCTACGAGCTTCCGGCGGGACATCCTGACCAGGGAGAGAGCAGTGAGGCCGCTGCTGCCAGAGAACTGGCGGAAGAGACGGGAGCCGAAGATTTCACTATTGAACCTGTATCATATTATTCGGTTGACAACGAAACAGGTAAGCAGTACGGCAGGCTCTTCCTGGCAGAAGTGAGGTCACTGGGTGATATATCAGACATCACGGAGATTGAGGAGGTAAGGGTATTCAGTGAATTGCCTCCGGCAATGTCACTTAAAGAGGTGATGACATTCCTCTTCAATATGGCGAAGGAGTATTTCAGATATAGTCGACACTGATCAGCTTAAGCCATTTTTCTTCAAGGATCCGCGCTATCCGCTTGACCACGGTGCGCCGTATTTCAAGGTCAACAGGCAGTGTCGGATCCTGGTGCGCGACATTTATCCGGGTTCCGACAATGAAGTTAATCTCATCGCTGTCCATTATCATTCTGACAATTTTGTCAGCAGGGCCTTTTCCAAGTTTTACAGCATTATTGTAACGCTTAAGTAACTCATTGACCTTCTGTAGAGTAAGAATCCCTTCAGTGACCAGGTCAATCCCTTCCATGAAGCTCTCAGGAGGGAGCTCAGTATCTTCAAAGATAAGTTCATCGACAACCTTCCTTTTCAGTTCTCTGGCAACAATATCTGCCGTTGTACCCCCGCACAGAATAACCTTTCCGCTGTAATCCCTGACCTTTGATGCGAGTATACTGTCTTTCTCCTGGTCATACGGCGGCCCTGAACATATGAGCAGTTTGCGTGGCTCCCTGAAATACATTATCGCACATGAAATGTCATCTTTGGCCTCATACCCGTCATATTTATATGCCATCGTGACAATCTTGCCGGCCAGTGAATGGGCTGAGATTGACGTCTCGTTGCTCACGAGTGCAACCGCATATTGCAGAACATTGTCCCGTTCCCACCCCAGAGGCCAGGCACTGCTGCCCATCCCGCTCTGGGCAACCCCGTCAGACATAAGGATTATCCTGTCTTCCTTGGCCGGGTAAAAACTGCATTTGCGGAGTTTCTTTCCTGCATTCCTCCCCTTGTCAAGGAGAACATCCTTCCAGTCAGGCTCAAAGGGCTGGTTGCCCCTCAGTATAATGCATTGCGGATTATCATATTCAAGTATGTTTGCACGCCCGTCGCTCTCTATGTCAACGATCGAAAAGGTTGCATAGCTAACCTTCCTGACAGAACAGACAGGAAGGGTGTTCATTATTATCTCAGCAATACGGTCCGGCTCCTTGTGTTCGCGGGTGAAATTCAGGGCCATTGTCGAGGTAAGGGTGGCCAGGATGTTCGCCTTGACGCCGCTTCCCATCCCGTCAGAAAGGACTGTGATTATGCGGTTCTCTTCGCGTACGTTGACGGAGAGGAAGACGTCACCGCAGATGCGTTCACCGTGATGGTTTCGCTGCTGGCTGTTGACCTCTATGAAGAAATCCCTCTCCATCCTATCTCCCGGGCTTCTTATCAGCCTCCTTCTGTTTGCGGAACGACTCAATGATGGAATTAAGCATCTTTTCAGTGTCTGAAGCTCCCTCGCCCAGAAGAAATCCTATCTTCTGGACCATTTCGAGGTTTTTGTCTATCACGTCCGAGACTCTTGTTATTACCTCCTCACGCTGTACCTCGGGTGAGAAGAGGTCACGGATAACTGCCCCTGCGATCCTGTTCTGCCTTATGGGGAAGATTGAGATATTGAACATCCTGTCCTCGAGCTGCACATCCCTGCTGATGACGGATTCATTCTCCCGAAGAACATAAGAGAATATGTTATAAACATTGAATGGAAGAAGCGTTTTCAGGTCAGCACCGCGGAGACCCGGTATAA
>JAKEGI010000026.1 GCA_022615595.1 Bacteroidales bacterium
ACAAGGTCAGCTTCGCCCTTATCGAGCAACTGCAAAGCCTCATCGATATCATTGCGGGCAATGATCTCAAGCTCGAGTTCAAGATGGTCAGCAAACTTCTTCAGCAGTTCAAAATGGAAGCCCATGGGCTCACCCCTGTAGATGAAGTAGCTTGTATGGTTGATATTGGTCACTACCCTTATCCTGCCATCAGCGATGATAGCATCTAGATCTCGGTGCAACAGGGCAACTGATTTTGTCCTGCCAATCTCCTGGTCACAGGAGATGACCGATAGAAACAGAATGAATAAAAATGTAAAGAATCTCCTCAATATAAAATAAATTAGTCCGACAATGTAACAATCCTATTCCTGAATTGTTGAGCCTGCAAAGGTAGTCATTTTTTTTAATCATAGAACGTCCAGGTTATACCATACCGGAACATCCTGACATTCAGAGGGTAACCTGGTATAAGGTTGTAATCATACCCGGTCGATCCGGAGTTCACATGATCAAACATAAGAAAAACTCTGGTACGCTTCACCTTAAAATTGAGGAAGATATTAACAAAAGGATAGTTTCCTGTTTCGGCTGTTGTCTGGTTGAAATATCTGCCAGTCGCCGGCACGTAATCCATGGCATTATAGAGTGTATGTGCCATCGCCTCTGCCCCGAGCTGAACATTTAACTCTCCTCCGGTTGACCTGAACTGGAAGAGATGTTCGAAGAAGAGGGCTGTCCGGCCTGTTGCGATCGGAAGGCTCAGAACATCATTGCTGCTGCTTTGCTGAAGGAGGGCAGTATTGTCCCAGTGGATCTTCCAGAAGACAAACTCCTTCGATAGAGTGAGTGATTCTACTGACAATGCGCCCTGATGCTGGGCGGGCAGTGTGTCAGACCCCATATACATGAAGTTGTCAATGATGGCATAGTTAAACCTGATGGCGGTTCTCCGTTCGGGCCACACGATCGATGATCCCAGGGTTGTCCGGAACTCCCTTCCGAAATCATTCTGCCAGACGAAATTGTTCGATCCCCATCTGTTATACCAGAATGAGGGTGTGATGCTGGAAATATTAGCAGTCGCATCCCAGGTTATAGTTCCCTTAGTGACCTTGAAATCCTTGTAGATGCGTCCGTCAACGGTGAAATCACCGGCCCTGTAACCCTGGAACCAGAGATCACCGGTAGCCATCCATCCGAACTTGTCACCTATATTATTGAATACCTTTCCGGTAAGAACCAGCGAGCTCTGCTTACTGGTGACGGTGTCAGGTCTTGTTAGCGTGTCGCCCGGCACCACCTGCATAAAGTTACGCAGTTCGCTCCTCACTCCGGCACCCGTTCCTATCCTGAAGCGGCCCTCCCTACCGGCAGCAAGATCAATCCTCAGGGTGTTCGAAAGGAGCCCTTGAGAGAGGGAATCTTCGGTGGATGTTCTGCTAATCAGGACCGTATCATAGAATCCTGAAACGGGATAATCGTCAAAGTAGCGTCTTTTGCTCCACTCATATGACCCTATATATGAGAAGCTTACCGGTCCTGTCCGGGTCATTTCGCCTGTCAGTGTGTCTCGTTTACCGCCCGGCGAATATCGCTGCACAAGCATAATGTGCCTGTTCTTTAGACGGCTCTCTGCATTGTTAACCTCGTTCAGCTTTACGGGCACATCTTCAGGTTCGTATTCACCCAGGAACTCTTCTCCGACAATGCCACCGTTCTCCTCGGTCTCGTGATTGTTGATGCCGGCGGTAAAGTATGAGGTATACTGGTCTCCGTTATATGACGTATGAAACAGGAAAGTCTTGTCAACAGCCTTCTGGTTGTCATACTGCCCCCTTGCAGAGACAATATCAAATATCAGTCCGAAATTCAGTCTGCGGTTGACGTTCTGTGAATGTCTCACCCTGAATGTCTGCTCTGACTTCTGGCGGGCCCCCCCGTTGGTCCATGCTATCTCGGTGAAAGGCACCTGGGTATTTATGAACAGGGTGCGTGAAGGCGTATACATGAATGGAAGGTAATATGAAAAGAGGAACCTGTCAGGCTTCCAGTCGCGGTCGAAGAAGTTGATCTGGTACTGTGGTTGACCGTAGTTGCCCGGGTATGCATTGAACGGTGAGTATTTATCGGTCACGCGATAGCGGTTGCAGAGTGAGAAGGCCGTATCGAGGGGAAGAGCAATCTCTGTCGTGAAATCGGAAGAGAGTGTCCACTGCCTGGTTATCCTGGTGGCAGTGGTATCATCCTCCAGCGCAAGGAGAGAAACGGGGATGAACAACAGAACAATATGTGCAAAGAGGAGGCGCATAAGGCACAAATTTACTTAAAAAGTGACATCAGCCCTGCGGAAAGTGACGGAGAGGGGTAAAAAATGGTCCGGCTGCCATCTGACAGCCGGACCGTTGAACAACAACCATATAATGGCAAAAAAATAAAATCAGTCTACATTGTCATTCAGGTAGGCATTGTTCTCCCTGATGACGGGCTGGTTATCCTCATCGAGGCTCAGTGTGAATTTTGACACCTTGCTGCCTGCGGATTTGTTTGCGGTATGAAGGGCTATCTTCTTGCGCACATAGGCCGGTACCTCCTCAAAATCCTCGATGTTGTCACTCATAGACTGTGTCGAGAGCCCTTCGTTCTTGATCACGTTCTGCATGTGCTTCAGCTTGCGCAGCGTACCCTCATTCTTGTCTGAGGGCGGAGAGACGGGGCGTACAGGAGCAGGATTGATGCTTATGTCACCTTCTATGTCGAAGTCAATGGTGCCCTGGTTGATCTCTGCAGCAGGCGGGGGAGAACCGCGGTGTGTGGAGCGCGATGAACGCACGATGTAGTGTGAATCTGCCTCTTCCGTGCCCTCGGTAAGGGAGGGCTGCTGCGGAGCATTGAGGCTGACAACCTCCCTCCTTTTCTCAGGCTTGTAGCCGTCAAGATCAGCGCTGGCCTCAAAGCCGGTGGCTACTACGGTGACGCTGATGGCATCGCCCAGTGACTCATCTGTTGAAAGGCCCCTGATGATGAGTGCATCATCTGAGACCGCCTCATACACATAATCGGTGAGCTCACCCAACTCATCCATCGTTATCTCGTTCTCACCCGTGCCCGATTTAATGTTGAGCAGTATACTGTGGGCACCGGTGATGTCGTTCGAACTGAGGAGAGGTGAGGTAAGCGCAGTCTGGATAGCATGTGTTGACCGGTCTTCGCCCGAGGCCGTACCAATGCCCATTAGCGCAACACCGGAGTTCCTCATAACGGTGTCAACATCGGCAAAGTCTACATTGATATAGCCGGTGCAGGTGATTATCTCTGCGATCCCCTTCACGGCATTAGCGAGCACATCGTCAGCCCTTGCAAAGGCAGCCGATACCCCCTCGTCACCGTAGATCTCCCTGAGGCGTTCGTTATTTATTACAATCAATGAGTCAACCTTATCCCTGAGCTCATTGATACCACTGATAGCCAGCTTAATACGATGATTTAGCTCTGACCGGAAAGGTATGGTGACCACGGCGACAGTCAGGTATCCGGCATCCCTGCAGGCTTTGGCAATCACAGGAGCGGCCCCTGTTCCGGTGCCTCCTCCCATGCCGGCAGTTATGAATACCATCTTTGTGTTACCTGACAATGCCTCCATCACATTATCAAGGTTCTCTATGGCTGACGCCCGGCCTCTCTCAGGCTGGCTGCCGGCGCCAAGGCCTTCGGTGGTGGTCTCGCCTATCTGTACCTTGACAGGCACAGGGCTTTTCGTAAGAGCCTGCTGGTCAGTGTTACAGACGATGAAATTCACATCCCTGATACCCCGGCGGAACATATGGTTGACAGCATTGCTGCCCCCTCCGCCGATGCCCAGCACCTTTATTATCGATGACCGCTCAACAGGCAGGTCAAAATTCATCAGATCTTCTGACATATGTGTTCCGTTTTAGGTTATTTGACGGGGTTATCATCAAGACGTTCATCTGTAGCCTCAATTATCTTACCCCATATGTTCTTCAGCTTTTCGCCAATATTAAGTGAGCCTCTCTCCGGGGTTTTATCATCTAGCTGATCGTGCACTGCTCTCTCTGCCTCAACCTCAACCTCAACCTCAACCTCACGTTGATGCCTGGCCGCAAGCGGCTGCATGACTTCCGGCTCCGGCTTCCTGTCACCGAAACGAAGCGTCTTCCCGTTCTCTTCGAGAAACTCAAGTCCCTTCATGATGAGACCCACGCTTGTGGCGTACATGGGCTGATTGATCTCGTCCCTGGCCTTTCCCGTGAGGTGAACGTTGGGCAGCCCCAGGCGAACATCCATTGCAGTCTTGTACTTGACAAGCTGCGGGAGGTTCTTGAGCATTGCTCCTCCGCCGGTTATCACCACGCCGGCAGTCAGCTTCTCGGCAAAGCCTGAGTTCTGTATCTCGAAGTTGACAGCATCGAGTATCTCTTCCATACGGCTCTGGATGATATAGGCCAGGTTCTTGAACGATATCTCCTTGGGTTCGCGTCCGGCGATACCCGGGATGGAGACCACCTTGTTCTCAGGCGCGATATCGCCGATGGCGTATCCAAACTTGATCTTGAGGTCTTCAGCATGCTTCTGAAGGATCGAGCATCCCTCCCTGATATCGGCAGTTACCATGTTTCCGCCGAAGGGTATCACTGCCGTGTGCCTGATTACATTATCATAGTATATTGCCACATCCGTCGTTCCGCCTCCGATATCGACAAGAACCACACCTGCCTCCCTCTCCTCATCAGTAAGGACAGCCTCAGATGAGGCCAGCGGCTCAAGCACCAGGCTCACCAGCTCCATCTCTGCCTTGTTGATGCATCGCTCTATATTACGGGCTGATGCAATCTGGCCGATTACAATGTGGAAGTTTGCCTCGAGACGTTTGCCGCACATGCCGACCGGGTTATTGATACCCGATTCATTGTCAACGATGTAGGTCTGCGGTATGACGTGTATGATCTCTTCCCCGACATCAATCGGCAGCTTATACATGTCAGCCGTGAGACGGCGGATGTCACTGTGGTCAATCTCGCTCTCATGTGAGTCGCGTGAGATGTACCCACGCGCCATCTTGCTCTTTATGTGCCTTCCGGCTATACCTACGAAGACATCTGTGAGTACCATTCCGGTCCTCGCTTCAAGGTCGTCAACAGTAGTCCTGATGGCCCTGACAGTCTCTTCGATGTTAAGCACCACACCACGCTTAACGCCTGTTGATGGTGTGTTGCTCAGTCCGAGGATCTCAATTCCCCCGTTTCCGTCACTGCGCCCGACAATGGCAACGATCTTCGTCGTGCCGATGTCAATGGCTGCTACTAACTGATCTTTACTGCTCATAGAATTTATTTATATGGTTGTTCAACTTTCATCTTCTCTGGCAGACCACCTGCCCTTTGTATTCGATGTTCACTCTTTTGTACCTGTCCCATCCGGCCTTCGGCATCGCCTCGCGGTAAAATACCAGCAGGTTATTGAACTTCTCCGGGTAATTCTCTGCCTTCCCGAACTCGATAATATGGTTTCCTACACGTGGCACCATCGTCACCCTGCCACTGCGCGACATGCTGAGATGGTCGATCATGGAGTCCCAGAAGCTGTCGCTTTTGATATACTTCACCAGTTCAAAGGCGCGGACAAGATTTTCTGTTTTATCTGAATCGTATATGTTAATGCCCGTCATCTGGTCAGGGCTGAAGAGCATATCTACTTCAACTATATGAAGGTGTGGTGTATAAAGATTGTGGCGGCGCATTATGACTCCCTCACGGTCGATGAAGAAATCACCTCCGTACGTTGCCACCACTCTCATGACCGGTTCACGCTGGTATGCATATACATGTAGCTTCCTGTCGGTGGAGAACCATACTTCAGCTACTCTGAGCTCCCTGAAGGTCCTGACCTTCTCCTCTATGTCAGTAAGTGGTATCTCGTTCCTCCTCATGCCGGTAACCCTTATTCCTGTTGACCTTACGAGGTTCATTATGTCTGCTTCAGTTACAAACTGGTGCCGTGCCGAGTCAGCAATGGTGATCTCCAGCCCCGTGCATACCGAGTCACTGCTCTTGTGCCCGAGGTACAGAGGAGTGAAGAGTATGAATACTCCGATGCATGCGGTCACTATTTTCATCAGCAGGCTCATGAGTAACGTCTCTTCAGCATTTCAGTTAGTGGTTCAACACACCGGTCTATGTCACCGGCACCTATTGTAAGCAGCAAACCTTCGTCCAGATTTTCGAGTGCAGGAAGCAACTCCTCCCTGGTGACGGTCTTCACATTCCTGTTTTTCATAAGACCGGCGATCATCTCGGATGACACCCCCGGTATGGGGTTCTCCCTCGCCGGATATAGTGTCAGCAGCAGAACATTATCTATCCTGTCAAGTGCTGCTGCAAATCCTTCGGCAAAATCGCGGGTACGGCTGTACAGGTGAGGCTGGAAGACTGCTGTCACCTTCCTTCCGGGGTAGAAATCGCGAACAGCGCTCACAAGTGCGTTTATCTCCTGCGGGTGATGTGCATAGTCA
>JAKEGI010000255.1 GCA_022615595.1 Bacteroidales bacterium
GCCTGGATGAGATAATAACAGAACGGAGTCGTTCATTGAAGTCTTTTAAAAATATATATATTTGGGTCTCCTGAACTGACCATTTTCAGTGACCCCGCAGGACCATAAATAGTTTATAATCATAACGAAATCAAATCATATGAAAAAGGCACAATTTATCTTTATATGCTTCATTGCAGCATTTGCTGTTTCCTCTTGCAAGGGGAAGAAGGAAGTACAGGAAATTATGGCGCTAGAGGTGCCTGTCGTGCAGGTAGTTCAACAGGATGTCGCCCTCGAGTCAGAATTTACCGGACAGACTTTCGGCGCATCTGATGTCGAGATAAGGACCCGTGTTGAAGGGTGGGTGCAAAGCATGGATTTCAAGGAAGGGACTATGGTCCGGAAAGGGCAGCTGCTCTATACCATTGATCCCCTTCCATACCAGAATCTGGTTGAGCAGGCAACGGCTTCTCTTGCTGAATCTGAGACTGCACTGATCAAGGCTAAGAATGATCTTGACCGTATCAAGCCACTGGCTGAGATTGGCGCCATCAGTCAGCGTGAACTCGTGGCTGCACAGGCCCAGTATGACGCATGTGTTGCGATGGTTGCCTCTAGCAGGGCTTCACTCAATAATGCCAGGATAGAACTTGGCTATTGCAGGGTGGTAGCCCCCATCAGTGGCATGATTGGTATCTCGAAGGTGAATGTGGGTGATTATGTGAACATGGGTCCGCAGTTTGTGGTTAACACAGTCTCACAAATAGATAAGTTCAGGGTTCGTTTTACCATCAGTGAGAAGGAATATCTGCGGATCACAAGACTGCTGCAGGCAAGCGGTATCACCTTAGGATCAGGTGGTGCTAATGTAACCCTGATACTTGGAGATGGAACCATATACCCACTGAAAGGGAAGATTAATTTTGCTGACAGGCAGATAGATCCTTCCACCGGGGCGTTGACAATGGAAACCGAGTTCCTGAACCAGGACAACCTTATACGACCAGGACAATATGTTAAGATACGGGTAGTAACAGAAATGAGAAAAGGAGCAATCATGATACCTCAGCGTGCGGTGAACGAGATGCAGGGTCTTTTCCAGGTCTTTACTGTCGGAGACAGCAACAAGGTCTCTATAGAGATGATAAAACTTGGGCCCTCATATAATATGAGTTACATCGTTGAAGAGGGGCTTACTGCCGGTGATAAAATTGTAATTGGCGGAACACAGCTGCTCCGTAATGGCACTTTAATCATGCCGGTCGAGAAGAAATGGTATCCTGACAGTACCAATATTCAGTCAATTGTAAAATAAGCAGCAATAACAATAGTTATGGGAGAATTCTTTGTACGACGGCCGATTGTTGCAATGGTGCTGTCTATAATAATTGTACTGGTTGGGGTACTCGCTTTGAGAAGTGTTCCTATAAGCCAGTACCCGGAAATAACACCCCCGACGATAAAAATCAGTACAAGTTTTGTTGGGGCTAACGCTGTTAACGTTGAGCAGGGCGTTGCATCTGTTATGGAACAGAAGATCAATGGTGTGGAAGAGATGATCTATATGAAGAGCACCAACGCCTCTGACGGCAACCTGAGTCTCGATGTCTCTTTCAAGGTTGGAACAGATCTTGATAATGCCAACATGCTTACCCAGAACAGGGTTAGTCAGGCAGAGCCGTTCATGCCTCCCTCGGTTAAGCAGTTCGGTATCACAACAAAGAAATCACTGACATTTCCTCTGCTTCTTATCTCACTTACATCTGATAACGCTGCATATGATGACAGGTTTCTGGCAAACTATGCGACTATTAATATGGTTGATGCTATTGCACGTATCAGCGGTGTCGGTGAAGTCAAGCTTCTCGGTTCGAGTGATTATGCAATGAGGATATGGGTAAAACCTGATATCATGTCAAAGCTTGATATCACCATAGAAGATGTGACAAAAGCCCTTCAGGATCAGAATGCAATAAGCCCTGGCGGAAAGTTTGGTGCTGAACCAGCCCCGGCAGGAACAGAGTTTACCTATGGTGTTGTTCTTCAGGACAGGCTTATACAGGAGGAAGAGTTTGCAGATGTTATTATTAAAAGCAAAGAGGACGGTTCAAAAGTCCTGCTGGGTGATATAGCCGATATCAATCTTGGAACTGAGAACTATAACTCACGCTCACGCATGAATGGTAAACCGGCGGCCACTATTGCAATATATCAGACTCCGGGCACAAATGCCCTGGAGGTAGCTGAACAGGTCAAGAATACAGCAAATGAGCTCTCAAAGAGATTTCCTGAGGATATTGAGCATGACATTTCGCTTGACACCACACTGGCAGTTACAGAGGGGATTCATGAAATTGTCAAGACTTTGGAGGAGGCAATATTGCTTGTAATACTTGTAGTGTTTATCTTCCTTCAGAACTGGAGAGCTACTTTGATTCCCCTTATCACAGTTCCGGTCTCCCTGGTGGGAACTTTCATGGTATTCCCGCTTTTAGGTTTTTCAGTGAATGTTCTTTCGCTCCTTGGCCTTGTTCTTGCAATCGGAATTGTGGTCGACGATGCGATTGTGGTGGTGGAGGCTGTCATGCATCATATTGAACATGGCAAGACGCCTCGCGAAGCCACCATACAGGCAATGAAGGAGGTTTCAGGACCTGTGGTCGCAATCGCACTCATTCTGTGTGCTGTCTTCATTCCTGTTGCGATGGTTCCTGGTATCACCGGACGTCTTTACCAGCAGTTTGCAATCACGATAGCCGTTTCTGTTGCCTTCTCCGCCTTCTCCGCACTCTCATTAAGCCCTGCTCTGGCCTCCATACTTCTTAAGCCCACAAAGCCGATGAGTGAAAGAAAAGGTCTGCTGGCAAAGTTCTTTAACGGGTTTAACAGGCTATTTGAAAAAGTGACTGGTGGATATGTTGGCGTTGCCGGATATCTTTCACGAAAGGCTATAAGAGTAGTAATTATCCTGGTTGTTGTGATTGGCGCAGCCGGACTTCTGGGAGGCAGACTTCCCGGAGGCTTTGTTCCTGATGAGGACCAGGGATATTTTATCATGAACGTCAATCTGCCTGCCGCTTCTTCCCTCCAGCGCACAGATGAGGTATGCAAGCAGGTTGAGGAAATCATGGCACGGTATGAATCACTTGAATTTGTAACACCCATAGTGGGTTTCAGTATGATCACCGGTGCTTACCAGTCAAATGTGGCAACCTACTTTGTTATGGCCAAGGAATGGTCACATCGCGAACAGACGGTAGAAGAAATCATGGCAGACCTGAATAAGGACTTTGCCAGGGAGATCACCAGCGGAACGGTACTTGCTTTCGGTCCTCCGCCGATCCCGGGGCTTGGTACCGGGGCTGGATTCTCAATGTTTATCCAGGACAGAGCAGGTAACACTCCGGAATACCTTCAGGAGCAGACGAATGCATTCGTTGCAGCTGCAAGGAAGAGGCCTGAGATCGGACGTGTAAACTCTACTTTCAATGCCACTTCACCACAGATAAGCCTTGAGGTTGACAGGCAGAAGGCCATGAAGCTCGGAGTGCCACTATCTACGGTGAATGCAACGCTGGGAGCGTTCCTCGGGGGGTCATACATTAATGACTTTAACAGGTTTGGTCGACAATATAAGGTATATGTTCAGGCTGATGCCTCTTACAGGGTATCCCCTGATGATCTTAGTATGGTCTATGTGAGAAACAACAAGGGAGAGATGGTCCCTGTCACAACTCTTGTAACAGCAAGCAAGGTAAGTGCCCCCGAATTCACGAACCGGTTTAACCTTTACCGGTCAGCAGAGCTCACTGGTGTGCCAGCCCCTGGCTTCAGCTCAGCACAGGCACTGAAGGCGTTAGAAGAAACCGCGAAGGAGGTGCTACCGCAGACTATGGGTTACGCATGGTCTAACATGTCTTTCCAGGAAAAGCAGGCGGAGGGCTCGGCCGGATCAATCTTCCTGATGGCATTACTCTTCGTCTTTCTTATACTGGCAGCACAGTACGAGAGCTGGAAACTTCCTTTCAGCGTGCTTCTCGGAACACCTTTCTCAGTGTTCGGGGCATTCCTCGGGCTTTTCCTTGCAAGACTGACAGATAATGGCTACCTCAACAACGTCTTTGCGCAGATCGGTCTTGTATTGCTGATAGGGCTTGTGGCCAAGAACGCCATACTCATCGTCGAATTTGCAAAGGCGGAGCATGAAAAGGGAGTGGCGCTTTATGAAGCGGCAATGACTGCAGCCAAACTTCGTTTCAGACCTATCCTCATGACAGCTTTTGCTTTTATTCTTGGAGTGACACCATTGCTGACCGCCTCAGGTGCAGGAGCAGAGGGGAGGAAAGTTATGGGAATGGCTGTTTTCAGTGGGATGCTTGTTGCCACCATATTAGGGGTCTTGATTGTGCCGGCACTTTATATTCTGATCGAAGGGATCGGAAAAAAGAAGACTGCGGCTGTAGTAGAAAAAAAATCGGAGGAGGCGTAATATGAAGAAATTAATACCTGTATATCTGATTCTGGCCCTGCTGCTCTCTTCATGCCTGGTGGGCAGACGTTACAGCAGGCCTGAAATGCAATATCCCGACGCCTACATGTCTGCTGACAGCGTTGCTGCTGTGCCAGACACTGCTTCGCCCTATATTGAGGCTGACTCAACGATAAATCTGCAATGGTTTGATCTGTTCGGAGACACTGTTCTCAACGAGCTTATCACTATGGCGCTTGACTCGAACACCAA
>JAKEGI010000256.1 GCA_022615595.1 Bacteroidales bacterium
CACGATAATCGACTTTACAGCAGGTTACTCTCTCTCTTCAAAGGATGAGCCTGATATCAGGAGGTACAGGTACATAAGCAATGATCCGGAGGTCATTCCGTTCGCAATTATGTTTGGAAATAATCCAGATCTATCTTCTGTAGCGAGAATGTGGCTCGATCTCGAAGAGAACAACATCTCAGGGATGGTGAACTTCACCCAAAAATTCAGGATCGGCAAAATGGAAACTGATTTCAGGAGCGGGGTCTATGCCGAAAGCCGCAGCAGAACATTCACTGCCAGGAATTTCGGATACGCCATGGGTAGCGACTCATCTGATTTTTCTTCAACCTCTCTTCCCGTCGGAGAAGTGTTTGATCCTGAAAATATAAATCTTACTGACGGGATCAAACTGAAGGAGATAACGGCATTATCCGACTCCTATTCTGCACTGAGCTATATTGTTGCAGGGTATATCAACCTGAGGATTAAGCCTACCACCATGACAGATCTCTCGCTTGGGCTCAGGGTGGAGAAGGACCGTCAGGAGCTCTCAAGTTACAGGCAGGGTACAACCATACCTGTGAATGTGGTGAGGGATACAATAAACTTCTTTCCCACCGCAAACTTCTCATATAGCCTTACGTCAAAGAGCCTGATCAGACTTACCTACGGTATGTCAGTCAACAGGCCCGAATTCAGGGAAATGGCTCCCTTCTATTTCGTTGACTTTGATCAGAATGCCGGTATATATGGAAATGAAAATATCAAGCAGGCCTATATCCATAATATTGACCTCAGGTATGAATTCTATCCCGGCAACAACGAGACCTTCAATATTGGGATCTTCTACAAGGATTTCACGAATCCAATAGAAGTCAGCATAAAGGGTAACAATCCGACCCAGTTCTCATTTGATAACATCGCTTCAGCCTACAGTTACGGAATTGAAACGGAGGCCCGCAAAACGCTGGGTTTCATTAGTGACGGCCTCAGGGATTTCAGCGCTGTCTTTAATCTGGCGCTGATAAAGAGTTCCGTATCATTTGACAGGCCGCTGCAGGGGCAGTCACCCTACATCGTGAACGTGGGGCTATTCTACCAGAAGCCTGAAAAAGGGATCTCGGCCAGCCTTGTCTATAACAGGATTGGTAAAAGAATCATCGCTATAGGAAGGCCATCTCCGAATGAGTGGGAAAGTATTCCTGACATATATGAGATGCCGCGTAACGAGGTTGACCTGTCGGTTACGAAGCGAATAGGGAAGTATATGGAAGTTAAGGCCGGAGTAAGGGACCTGTTCAGTGAAAAAGTAATCTACCAGCAGAACGTGAATACAGTTGTCGATATGTCTTTATATGGCGGCGATGGAACAAAGGCCTTTGACAGAAACCAGATCACAAAAGCATTTTACCCGGGAAGGCAATTCTCCCTGGGGATATCTGTAAAACTCTGAAAGCAATACAATAATTAAACAAACAATCAATTATGAAAACTTACAATTTAACTGGAACATTAAAAGCAATCTTCTTAGGAGTCACCCTTCTGGCATTATCTTCATGTGAGAATGATGTGCCTGTGACAGCTGTTTCTCTCGACCAGCAGGCAGCAACTGTTGCCGTTGGTGCCAACGTTGTTCTCCTCCCGGTTATCGACCCGGCTGATGCAACGAACAAGGAGGTTATCTGGACCACAAGCAATGCCTCGGTCGCAACCGTAACCGATGGCGTTGTTACGGGTGTGGCATTGGGTACGGCGACTGTTACTGCCACCTCATCTGATAACTCTCAGCTTAAGGCTGTGTGTGAAATAACCGTTGTACCCTCAACGGGACAGGTCATTACCGTCTCCGGTGATATTACCGCAGACACAAAATGGTATGCCCAGGCAAAATATTTGCTCTCAGGCTTCGTCTATGTCAAAAACAATGCAACACTGACCATTGAGGCAGGAACTGTCATCAAGGGTGTATCCAACACAAAAGCTACGCTGATAATAGAAAGAGGTTCTAAGATCATTGCTGCTGGCACTGCAAGCAAACCCATCGTCTTCACCTCTGATAAGCCTGTTGGCCAGAGAGCTACCGGTGACTGGGGTGGTGTGGTTATATGCGGTTTAGCAAAGACAAACAAGCATGATGACGGTACCGGTGTCGGTATTGCAGAAGGCGGTATAGGCTCAAAATATGGAGGCACTGATGACAATGACAACTCAGGTATCCTGCAGTACGTCAGGATTGAGTTCCCTGGTATTCCGCTCACGTCTACTTCAAACAGCGAAATCAACGGCCTTACACTCTATTCTGTAGGCAAGGCGACAGTAATTGACCACATTCAGGTCTCTTACTCAGGTGACGACTCATATGAATGGTTCGGCGGGAATATGAATGCAAAATACCTCGTTGCCCTTGGCGGACTTGACGACGGATTCGATTCTGACAACGGTTTCAGCGGTAAGATACAATTCGGACTTATACTTCAGGACCCTGCAAAATCAGACCAGTCCGGGTCAAATGCCTTTGAGACTGATAATGATGCTGACGGCTCGCTTCTGACACCGGTAACATCACCGCTTTATTCCAACATAACTGCTTACGGACCCTTCACGGTGGCTGAGACGCTGCCCACAGGCTCGAAGCACGAAAAAGCCATGCACCTGAGGAGAGGAACGATGACATCAATTTATAATTCTGTATTCGCCGGGTTCCCTGAGGGTCTGTCAATTGACGGTCAGAAGGGTAACTCACCCACCAGGGCTGACCTGAATGAGCTGCAACTGGAAAACGTCATTATGGCCGGTATGACTGTGAATTATGTTGAGAAGACGGGTACGGTAGCAACACCTTATACTGTTGCGCAGCATGAAGCGTACTTCCGCACCACAGCAAGAAACAACCGTGATGATTTGACAGTTGCTGACATCATAGGATCTTCACTGATTAATCTGAAATCACCTGTTCTTCTTCCCCCGGCAGGCTCTGTGCTGCTTACAGGTGCTTCCTTTACCAATAGCCGCCTCACCGATCCTTTCTTCACCGCTGTAACCTTCAGAGGGGCATTCGGTACACAGGACTGGACTTCCGGGTGGTGCAACTGGGATCCCCAGAACACCGTTTATTAGTCCGTTTGATGGTTTGACAACCCTTTGCAAAGGGGTGCACCGGAGCACCCCTTTTTTAATTTAATCTCAGTGCGCCGGTGATGCATCGCACGACATTCAAACAGTGATAAAAAAAAAGCCACTCTGCAGTGGCTCTTTTATGTTACCGGAATATCTAGAATATCTTCTCCCTGATACGTGCTTTCTTGCCGGTGAGTTTCCTGAGGTAGAATATGCGCGCCCTGCGCACTTTCCCGTACTTGTTCACTTCCACCTTGTCAATGAATGGTGACTGAACAGGGAAGATCCTTTCAACGCCAATATTACCTGACATTTTGCGAACAGTGAAGGTGGCTGTAGTGCTCGATCCTCCTGATCGCTGTATGACCACGCCGCGATACTGCTGTATCCTCTCCTTGTTACCTTCAACGATTTTATAGTGAACTGTAACAGTGTCTCCGGCTTTGAATTTCGGAAACTCATTATTTACAGCAAATTCCTTTTCAACAACTTTCATTAAGTCCATCACGCGATTATTTGTAGTCTCAACTCGTTTAAAATCGGTCGCAAATGTACAAATTAATTTTTATTATCTGCAAACTATTTAATACCGGATGCGATCATTTTAATGGCCGGCACCCTTTGGCTGCCTGAGTTTTTCTCCTGCATCACGTGCTACTCTCCTGTACCACTCCTCCGGATAACCTGGCTGTTTGACCTCAGGGGTGACATATTTATAGCCCTCCTTCGGTTCACTTTTGGTCTTGATGTTTCCATCCATGTATTTGGTAAAGAGGAATTTGTACAGCTCTCTCCACTCCTGAACGGTATTGTCGCCTGTGGTGACCGAGTAGTCGGTCACTAATGCAATGGCCTTCTTTGGTGACTTACTGAAGAGCTCAGCAGCCTGCCTGTCGATCTCGGCGGTCTCTGCCAAAAACTTCTGCTCAAGTTCTTTCTGTTTTGCCTGGAGGTCACCGATCATCACGCTCGTACGGGTATAAACGAAGTTGGTCACTTCATTGAACACCCAGAAACCAGAGTTTTCGCTGTAGGTCATTATGTCTCCGTTACCAACGGCAAATGAATGAGGCACCCTGGTCATGCCGCAATACATCGGAGCATACACGGTATAATAGGTATCATCGACGCCGAACCATAGTATGCCGCCGACAGGATCAGGTAGCCAGCTGCGGCTCTGTGCAACGAATGAAAAGCCTGTCTGCTGGGTTGAAATGGCTCTTTCATTGACATATGTCTCGCCGTCGACGGTAAAGCTCATAGGTCTCCATCTGACAGTGCTGAGATAGGGGCCTGCACCGATATCGGTTGTCATATCCATGGGAGTGTTCTGATAATAGTCCCTCATGAGTCCTATCACATCCTCCAGGCTGAGTTTTTTGTCAGGTTTGATCCAGAGTGGCATCCTGTTTGAGAGATCATGCCCCATTGCATATTCAAGGTATTCGCCCATGGTGCTGTTTACCTTGTTGAACCCTGACCAGACACGTGCGTCGCAGAATCGTGCACCTCCGAATTCTATCGGGGCATATACATCGCTGAAGCTGAATTCAGCATCCGCTCCGCTGAACCACCCGAATCCGCGTGCAACGTCAATTACATCGTGCGAATAGATGACTTCCACCTCGGGATTGCATATTTTATCTGCCTCTTTCGATGTGATCGAGGTCTTTCCGTTGGCGAGAGGAAAGGTCTGAATCCTTGCCTGATTGGCATGTCCTGAGATGTATCCGTCAGGAATCCTGAGTGCGACAAAGGCCAGTCCGTTCTTACCGGGACCCTTGCCTATCAGTTCCATTATCCAGACCTCATTGGGATCTGAAATGGAGAATGACTCGCCTGAGCTGCAATACCCGTATTTTTCTGTCAGGGTGATCATTGTATGGATTGCTTCGCGGGCATTCTTTGCGCGCTGCAGTGTGATATAGATCAGACTGCCATAGTCTATCATGCCATCCGGGTTATGAAGCTCATCCCTGCCTCCATAGGTGGTCTCCCCGATAGCCAGCTGATGCTGGTTCATGTTACCTACCACTGAATATGTGGCAGCAGCCTGTTCAATCTTGCCGAGATACTTCCCTGTGTCCCATTCATAGACATCGAGCATGGCGCCGGCGCTGTACTTCATCGCAGGCCAGTAATAGAGTTCGCCGTACAGAACATGTGAGTCGGCTGAGTAACTGATCATCGTCGATCCGTCCTTGCTGGCTCCCTTTGTAATAAGGAAATTTGTGCAGGCCCTGCTGCTCTCAGTAATGATGAACACTGAAAACAGAAGGCTGAGCATAAGTGCAGTTATCCTTTTCATACCAATTTATTGTTTTAAGTTATTAATATACAAAACGATAGATTTGCGGGAATTTTTCCGTTCCTGAGGAACAGGCTCCAAAAATAATATCTTTAATTAAATAATGATGCTTTCAAGAATCTTAATTATTGATGTGATTCTTTCAGCATCGGCAGTCTTAATTGAATATTCTGACTGAAGTCTTGAATCCCCCATAAATATCCCTTTGCGTCTGAATGTCATCATGCTTTCCAGTTGTCTGCGGCCTGAGAGATGGTATTCCCTGGCTCCGGTGGAATTTGCCAGCAGTGCAATGTTGTACTCGTCAATACCTCCACCCGGCATGATCTTTATCCGGTTGGCTGACGAGACAACGAGTTCCCTTATGATCTTAGCCCCGTCCAGCGCCCTCCGGGCCTGTCCTGATGTAAGAATTCTCTCTGCCCCTGTGGCAATTACATCTTCAAGTGCCCTGGAGGTGTCACGGCACATATCAAATGCCCTGTGAAAGGTGACACTCATCGGTGCGGCAAATTCGGCCAGGAGAGCAGTACGTTCTATATCCACGGTACCATCGCGTTTAAGAATTCCCGTGACAACACCGTCAGCACCTGCCTCACCGGCTCTTTCAATATCGCGGCGCATAACACTGAATTCCCTGTCACTGTAAAGGAAGTCGCCTCCGCGCGGCCTTATGATAACGTGCAGCGCTATGCTTACATTATTCCTTACAGCCTCAATAAGCCCGGCACTGGGTGTCACTCCTCC
>JAKEGI010000257.1 GCA_022615595.1 Bacteroidales bacterium
AATGTGCTCATAATTTAAAATAGTTATTTATTGGTTCCTCTGTTAATTATGTCAGCCATGATGCGCAATATAACTAAATTATTTTCTGCATTTGACTGAACTACAACTGTTTTTGTCTGTAATCCCTCTCGTCCGGAGGTATCAAAGATCACTTCTATGGTGCCTCCCTCGCCGGGGGCCACCGGTTTCTTGCTGAATTTCGGTACCGTACATCCGCAACTGGCTGATGCTGCCGTGACAACAAGGTCGGCATCTCCGGTGTTGGTGAATTTGAAGATACAACCAATCTTTTCACCCGGCTTCACTGCACCGAAGTTATGATCGAGTGTGTCGAATTTTATTACCGCGGTGCCTGATGTATCAACAGGGTTCTCCCTGCCAGCTCCCGATGAAGTTTTTCCGCATGATGACACTGCCAGTCCACCCAGACCGGCAATCAGTAATATGTATGTTATTATAAGCTTCATTCTTTTTCTTTAACCACAACTTGTCCCGGCTTGCCGGGAGAGTTACACAGAGTTTATAACTGTCTGCCCCGGTTTATCAGGGAGTAACACTGATTGACAGACCACCTCCCCCCTTCCGCCAGTTGGCGGATCGGGGTACTCCTCCTCACTCAGGAGGAGAAATCTTGATTTTACACACTCCTCATATCTCATATCTCACAACTCTACGCTCTGAGCTCTGTGCCCTGCGCCGCTAACTCTCTCCAATAAGCCCTCTCCCCGACTTGACAAGGCTGTTGTCAGCCCTCATCTCCCTTACTATCTTGTCAAGTATCCCGTTCACAAAAGTACTGCTTTTGGCCGTGCAGTAGTCTTTTGCAACCTCAATATATTCATTGAGTGTAACCTTTACAGGCACCTCTGGAAACTCGGTAAGCTCAGTTATTGCAAGCTGCATAACAAGCTTATCCATAAGAGCTATTCTCTCAACTTCCCAGTTCGTGGTATGCGCATCTATCAGAGCCGAGTTCTTCTCACTGTTCAGGATAGCCTTACGAAGCAGCACCTTCACAAAGACCTCGTCATCACTGCTTGTGAACATCAGCAACAAAGGGGTGTCAACACCTTCATCATGCTCCCTGAACTTGCCAAGAGTGTTCCTGATCATTGCTGCCACGAACGGCAGGTCATCATTCCAGTAGACCGACTGCTCTTCGAGGCTTGAAGAGAGATCTTCAGATGCCGGCAACAGTTTTGTCACAAGCTCCCTGATAAACTTAAGGTCAGCCCTGTAGCTCCCGTCAGGTGATGACATATACTGTTTGTAAGCCTCCCATCCGGTCATATCGCTGAAAACCTTTCTTACCACCTCCGGGTGACTCTCCCATGTGAGGCCGAGTGTCCCCAGGTAACGGCTGAGTGACTTAAATCCGGTGATCTTCTCCTTCCTTGACCACAACGCTGGTGTCGCCCCGGCGTAACGCTTCAGTTGCTCATTAAACCTCAGCTGACCAATGACCCTGTTGTCGGCGAACCGTGTGTTTGGATTGACATCCTCCGGTGAGGGGATCCTCTTTGCCCGCGAGAGAACCACCTTTTCGCGTGCCGCGTCGGAAAGTGCAATTATAAGCAGAAGGAGATAATGATAGAGATCATAGCTCTTCCGTATGCTTAACATCAGCTCCTGTTCTGCTGTCTCAAGGTCATCTATCTCTTTCCTGTTGCAGGCGTAAAGTACTGTCAGAGCCTTAATCCTTAATTGTCGTCTGCTTATCATTAAAAGAACACAAATTTCAGGCATCAAAGATAAAAAAATCGCCTTGCATTTATGCCCTCTCCTCAAAAATCTCTCACAATTTGACACTTCCAGTTTGAGTTGATGAAATATTTGTTACATTTGAGCATACTAACCATTATAATCCTAAAAACAGCCGCAGGTGATGGAAGACGAGAAAGGCAGAAATGAAGGTCAGAATGAGTGACGTGAGAAGGTGGAGGTTTTTACAAAGGTTGTCGGTGCGGTAAAAAGGACATACTTCTTTGATGTAACTTCAACGAGGCACGAAGATCTTTATCTGACAATTACTGAAAGCAAAAAGCGACAGGGGAAAGAGGGAAAGATGTTTTATGAAAAACATAAGATTTTTCTTTATAAGGAGGACTTTGAAAAGTTCACCGAAGGCCTGCGCGAAGCTGTGACTTTTGCCGGGAACGGTGAAACATATCATTCGACTGAGCCTGTCACCGCTGAAGTTGAAGAGGCTGTAGCAGAAGTTGCAGCTGACGGGTTCTCCGATGTTGACTTTGAGGATCTTGGATCAAAATAGACAGGCCCTCGTCAACACTCTGCTCAACTGATACCTGGGATTAAATGGATTACCTGTTATTATCTCTCGCAATTATTCTTATGCTGCTGGGTATAGCAGGATGCCTGGTGCCCGTGCTCCCGGGACCACCGCTGAGTTACCTCGGGCTGGTACTGGTGCATTTCACCCGTTTTGCGGACGTCAGCCATAAGCTCTTCATCATACTGGGCGTCATTGCAATCGTGGTAACCCTCCTTGACTATATAGTGCCTGTATGGGGCACTCGTCACTTCGGAGGATCAAAGTACGGCACACGAGGTGCAACTGTGGGGCTCGTGATAGGACTCTTTCTCGGTCCGGCAGGGATCATCCTAGGACCCTTCATCGGGGCAGTGGTGGGAGAACTGATCTTCAGGGATGATCTGAAATATGCCATGAAGGCAGGATTCGGAAGCCTGTTGGGCTTCATGACGGGCGTGGGTCTCAAACTCGCCGCATCATTCATCATCACCTTCTACTTTATCAAGCTCTTAGCAGCCTAAGGTAGCCACCATCACAGCCTTGATGGTATGCATGCGGTTCTCTGACTGCTGAAAGACTATCGACCGTGGTGACTCAAACACCTCTTCGGTCACCTCCATGCCGTCAAGTCCAAATTTTCGGAAAATCTCCTCTCCCATCTTCGTCTCCCTGTTGTGGAATGCAGGCAGGCAGTGCAGGAACTTTACATTCGGGTTACCCGTCAGCCTCACTGCCTCACCGTTGACCTGGTATGGTTTCAGGAGCCTTATCCTCTCCTCCCATACCGAGTCAGGCTCACCCATTGAGACCCATACATCGGTATAAAGAAAGTCAACTCCTTTAACAGCCTCAGCCACATCTTCGGTAAGAGTTATCCGTGCGCCTGTCTCATTTGCAACATCCCGGCACTTCTTTACCAGGTCGTCTGCCGGCTGGCAAGCCTTCGGAGCTGCAGCCCTGAAGTCCATGCCCATCTTGGCAGCACCTACCATCAGTGAGTTACCCATATTGTTGCGCGCATCACCAAGGTAGCAGAAACTGATCTGGTTCAGCGGCTTGTCTGAATGCTCAAGCATGGTCATGAAGTCTGCAAGTATCTGTGTCGGATGGAACTCATTTGTCAGTCCGTTCCAGACAGGAACACCGGCATATGCTGCCAGCTCTTCGACAATATCCTGACCGTAACCGCGATATTCGATGCCGTCATACATCCGTCCCAGCACCCTGGCAGTATCCTTCATTGACTCCTTGTGCCCTATCTGTGACCCGGAGGGGCCCAGGTATGTCACATGCGCACCCTGGTCAAAGGCTGCTACCTCGAATGCACATCTCGTTCGTGTCGAGGTCTTCTCAAAGATGAGTGCGATATTCTTTCCTTTAAGCCGCTGCTGTTCAGTGCCGGCATACTTAGCCTTCTTCAGGTCGAAAGAGAGGTCAAGCAAAAATTTTATC
>JAKEGI010000258.1 GCA_022615595.1 Bacteroidales bacterium
AACCCACCGTAGCAGGTATGGCCATCCACAGGGTCTCCCTGACGCCGTAAATCTTCTGATCTCTGAAACTCCATGCTCCGACGGCACTCTGTACCAGGACGCCTATTCTGTTTGTGCCGTTGGCAATGTTTGCCGGCAGGCCGAGAAACATCAGCAGCGGCAGAGTCAGAAGCGAGCCACTGCCCGCGAGGGTATTCACAAACCCGGCAAAGAGTCCGGCAGCTATGACTGCCAGGTACATATACCATTCCATCAGAGGAGAGCGTTCATTCTATACCTAAACGGCAAAAAGAGGAAGATCTTTCATCATCTTCCGGACTCTTTCTCCCACTGATCCGATAACAGTCTCATTTTCGATGTTGCTGATCACCTCGTCAATAAAGCCTACTATGACGTTCATCTCCCCTTCTTTAAGACCGCGTGTCGTTATGGCGGGTGTCCCTACCCTTATCCCTGAAGTAAGGAACGGAGAACGCGAGTCAAATGGTACCATATTCTTATTAACTGTGATATGGGCCCTGACAAGGGTGTTCTCCGCTTTCTTGCCTGAAATCTCAGGGAACCTGGTTCTCAGGTCAATGAGCATTGAATGGTTGTCGGTACCGTCTGATATTACTTTGTACCCCAGGTTCATAAAGGCCTCAGCCATGACTGACGCGTTTTTCTTTACCTGCTGCTGGTAAATACGAAACTCAGGTGTGAGAGCCTCGCCGAAGGAGACTGCCTTGGCAGCTATCACATGTTCGAGCGGGCCTCCCTGTATGCCGGGGAAGACAGCTGAGTTAAGAACAGCCGACATCATTTTCAACTCTCCTTTCGGGGTTGTCAGCCCCCATGGATTGATAAAATCTTTTCCCATCAGGATGATCCCTCCCCGGGGACCACGGAGGGTTTTATGTGTTGTCGAGGTAACTATGTGTGCTGATTTCAGGGGATTATCGAGCAAACCGGCAGCTATAAGCCCTGCAGGATGAGCCATGTCAACCATCAGCAGTGCCCCAATCCTGTCAGCAATCTCCCGCATACGACCATAGTTCCATTCCCTCGAATATGCCGAAGCACCAGCCACAATAAGCTTTGGCTTCTCTCTCAGGGCAACCTCCTCCATCATCTCATAATCAACGAGACCAGTCTCCTGCCTGACGCCATATGAGACCGGTTTGTAAAGTATTCCCGAGGAGTTCACCGGTGATCCGTGAGAGAGATGCCCGCCGTGAGAAAGGTCGAGCCCCATGAATGTGTCACCCGGCTTAAGCACGGCAAGAAAGACCGCCATATTTGCCTGTGCGCCCGAATGAGGCTGAACATTCGCATATTCAGCATCAAAAAGTTGCCTGACTCTGTCAATGGCCAGTTGCTCTACCTTATCTACAACTTCACAGCCTCCATAATACCTGTAACCCGGATAACCCTCAGCATATTTGTTGGTAAGGACTGAACCCATGGCCTCAAGTACCTGGGAACTGACAAAATTCTCTGAAGCAATAAGTTCTATACCATCAGTCTGACGTTCACGTTCATTATCTATCAGATCAAATATCACACTGTCTCTTTTCATATTTATATCTATTAAAGTCTCTGATTATTAAATACTTGAGTGCCAAAACTCAATCGTTCATGAACACAAATATACACTTAATTATAATTTTATCCATGAGCCGGATTTTTACTATTTTAGCATTTCAAGGAGACTCCGTTTAAGAATTGTATAACAGATCAGGTATATTAAACCAATTACCATGAAAAAGATAATAACACTGGTTTTTGCAGCTCTGATGCTGGCAGGATGCGGACATGACAGTCCGCTGAACAGCACGGGGCATTATCCCTTGCCAGGGAAAATACCCGTTCCCGCACTCACATTCAATCCCGGGCACTACATCTGTTACCGTACCTCCACTGAGATGATAATTGACGGTCATATTACCGACAGTGAATGGTCACTGGCGCCATGGAGCAATCTCTTCACTGACATTGAAGGTGACCTGAAGCCGAAGCCCCTGCATGACACCAGGATCAGGATGCTCTGGGATGACAACTATCTGTATGTGGCTGCCGAGCTTATCGAGCCGCATATCTGGGCCACTCTCAGGCAGCGTGACACTATTATTTTTTACGACAATGACTTTGAAGTATTTATTGACCCGGATGGTGACACGCATGGCTATTATGAATTTGAAATTAATGCCTACAACACTGTATGGGATCTGCTGCTCACAACACCCTACCGCGACTTCGGGAAGGTTATCGATGCATGGGATATCAAGGGACTGAAGTCATCTGTCAAAATCTTCGGGACAATAAATAACCCTTCTGATATTGATGAAAAATGGACTATAGAGCTGGCCTTTCCCTTCGATGTGCTTAAAGAATGGGGAGATGTCCCTGCAGATGGAACGCAGTGGAGAGTAAATTTCTCGAGGGTAAACTGGAAGACAAAACCTGTTAACGGAAAGTACGTCAAGGAGGTTGACCCGGCCACCGGTAAAACTCTTCCCGAGTTTAACTGGTTATGGTCTCCGCAGGGCCTGATTAATGTACATTATCCTGAGATGTGGGGCTTCCTTCAGTTCAGCACCGGGGACGGGTCAGGCGAACCGTCAGGGTTCATTATGAATCCTGATGAAAAGATTAAATGGGAATTGCGCAAACTCTATTATGCACAGAGGGCATATGCAGCGGAGAAGAATCATTATGCAGACAATGCTGCGATTCTCCTGGAGTATGGTTACAAGGCGAAGGGTGCGTCACCTGAAATTATAATCACCATGACAGGTTATGAGGCCTCTCTGCCTTCTGCGGACAAGAATGGATTTGTATACATCAACAGCCAGGGTCGCACCTGGATCATCGATCTGTCATCAGACAAATAAAATCCAATCTAAATGAAGGTAACCCTCCTCCGATGGACTATTCTTCAGATACCTGCTTCAGAAGTTCACGGTAAGCGCTGAAAATTCTTGATTTTGAGATGAAGCCCACATACTGTCCACCGTCAAGGACAGGCAAGTTCCATGCACCTGTACGTGTGAAAGTGTCAAGGACTACATCTCCCCTCTCCCTGATGTCTATGTATGAGGGAGGTATCGTCATTATATCCCTGATGGTAATCTTATCATAGAGATCATGATTGAACATCTTGTCACGCACATCATCAAGCAGCACCACTCCTTCAAGAATATTGAATTCATCAACCACCGGGAAGAGATTCCTGTTTGACTTTGAAATCTGTTTTACCAGGTCACCCAGTGTGTCATTGGGGCTTACGGTGAGAAGATCCTTTTCCACTTCGTTGCTCCAGTCGAGCAGGGTCATTACCGCTTTGTCCTTGTCATGTGTTATCAGCTCGCCGCTTGCTGCCAACTGCTGGTGATAAATAGAATGCTTCTGGAATCCCCTTATTGTGATAAATCCCACTGTAGAGGTCACTATCAGGGGAATGAACAGACCATAGCCCTCGGTTATCTCCGCAATAAGGAATATTGCAGTCAAAGGGGCATGCAGGACTGCGGCGAACACACCTGCCATTCCTGCCAGTGTGAAGCTGCTGTCAGGCAGCGAGAGCCCGAACAGATGGTTTATCATATTGCTGAAAAGGTAACCTGCAACCCCTCCGGTAAAGAGGGTTGGTGCGACTATACCGCCGACACCTCCGGCACCGTTGGTTGAAGCAGTGGCAATGACTTTAAAGAATACCAGGGCAGCAAGAAAGAGCATAAAGATCCAGAACCCTGATGCAACTTCACCGAAAAGGCTGACGCCTATGTCGCTGCCCGGCTCAGCCTTCAGCAGCGACATGACCGTTCCGTACCCTTCGCCATAGAGTGCGGGAAAGATATATATCAGTATTCCAAGAGTGGTCCCTCCGGCCAGCATCCTGATGTAAATGTTGCCGATCTTCCGGAAGAGTCTCTCGATACCGATTGTAGCCCTTGTGAAATAGAATGCCACAAAGCCTGAGAAGATCCCAAGGATGAGATAGTATGGCAGGTTTCTGAGCAGGAACCCTTCCTTTACCTGGAAGGAAAAAAGAACATCACTGCCCATGAAGAAATAAGCCACCGTGGCAGCGGTGACTGATGATATCAGCAGTGGCACAATGGAAGACATTGTAAGGTCAAGCATAAGGACTTCAAGCGTAAAAAGAATGCCTCCGATTGGCGCTTTGAATATGCCTGAGATTGCTCCGGCCGCTCCGCAACCCAGCAAAAGGGTTATATTCTTATAGTTCAGGTTAAAGTACCTCCCGATGGTTGATCCGATTGATGAACCTGTCAGTGCAATGGGCGCCTCAGCCCCTACTGAACCCCCGAATCCTATCGTAAGAGAACTGGCAATAATGGATGACCAGTTGTTATGTCTCTTCAGGTAGCTCTTACGTCGTGAGATGGCATACAGCACCCTGCTGACACCGTGCGAGATATTGTCACGTACAACATATTTGACGAACAGAACAGTAAGGAAGATGCCCGCCAGAGGATAGGCCAGGGAAAGTATGCCTCCTCCGTCTTTCATGATTCCCTGGGTGAACAGCACATGAGTATAATGAATGGCATTCTTCATTATAACCGCTGCCATGGCACTGGTTATCCCGACCACAAAACTCAGCAGGTAGAGCAGCGTTTGCTGGTCAGAAAAAAAAGAGCCCAGTTGCCTGATCTTCCTTATAATTGATCTGTTCAAACTGATTCTGGTTATCTGCAATACGGACGATCGCTCCGACAAATATAGAATAAAATGAGGAGCAGATATTTATTTTGGTAAGTTTGGGGGAATTTTTGCTCTCTCTATATAACTGTACCTTTACCGAAAAGAATTGGCCGGCTGCCTGTAAATGCTTATGATTGAATTTAAAAGACATACTCTCTCTAACGGGCTCAGGGTAATTGCCCATTATGACGCCAGTACACCGATGGTCACCACTGATATTCTTTATGACGTGGGCTCACGTGATGAAGATCCCGAAGCAACAGGGTTTGCCCACCTTTTTGAGCACCTGATGTTCGGTGGAACGGCTGACGTCCCGGCTTTTGACACGCCTGTTATGATATCAGGCGGAGAAAATAACGCATTTACCAATAATGACATTACCAACTATTTTATAAACCTGCCTGCAAATAACCTGGAGACTGCCCTCTGGCTCGAGGCTGACAGGATGGTGGAACTTGATCTCTCAGAATCTAAACTGAGGATACAGAAAAGCGTGGTAACGGAGGAGTACAGGCAACGATATCTTAATCAGCCTTATGGAGACCTCCTCCTTTTGCTGAGACCGCTGGCCTACAAAAAACATCCTTACATGTGGCCTGCCATAGGAAAGGATATAAGCCATATAGAGACGGCAGACAGCAAGAGGGTAAAGGAGTTCTACCGTAAACATTACAACCCTGCAAATGCAATCCTGTGTGTGGCAGGCAATGTTCAACCCGATCATGTCTTCAGTATGGCAGACAAATGGTTCGGTGAAATCGCCCCTGGCAACCGCATTGTACGTGAACTTCCACAGGAACCTTCACAGACCGAAAGACGCGAGATCACCGTTCACCGCAAAGTGCCGGCTGCCCACCTGATTATGGCATTCCATACAGAAAGAAGAGAAAGTCGTGAATTCTATGTCCTTGATCTGCTTACAGATATACTTTCAGGCTGTGACTCAGGGCGTTTCCAGGAGGTACTTGTAAGAAAGAAAGAACTTTTCAGTGAGGCTGACATTTACCTCTCCGGGGAGATTGATCCGGGTCTGGTTATCTTCAGCGGAAGATTAAGAGACGGTGCAGAGATAAAAAAAGCTGAAGAGGCAGTCTGGGAAGAGTTGAACAGGTTAAGCACCGGGCAGGTTACATCTGCGGAGCTCAATAAGGCCCGTAACAGGTATGAGGCATCAAGGCTGATGTCTTACATCAGTGCCGGGAATAAAGCATTCAATCTTGCCTTTCAGGAACTTCTCGGTGACGCTGATGGCATTAATACTGAGATCGAGCGTTATATGAGTGTCACACCCGCTGAGATCAGGGAGTGTTCGGCCCGAACATTCAAAGCAGGAAACTGTAGTGTAATCAATTATCTCCCTGAAAGCAATGAAGAATAAGAGTAAGAACAACCGGCCCCGGATCATTACACCATCTGCCGGCAATATAACATTTCCGGACATTGCCATGTTGAGCAACAGGGTACCTGTCTATCTTCTCAGAGGAGGGACAGTTGATCTTATGAGGGTAGAATTTGTGCTCAATGCAGGACAGATAATGGAGGAGACCCATATGGCTGCCTCAGTAGCAAATGCAATGCTTACTGAGGGTACTGTCTCTCATGATGCTATTACTCTTAATGATCTCATTGACAGTACAGGTGCAGTGTTCAGCCATACGGCAGACAAAGATACCGCGAGCCTGGTTGTAATTACACTCTCACGGAAACTTGAGGAGGTAATGGAGCTTGCCGGGGAGGTCCTTTTTCATCCCTCCTTCCCGGAGAATGAGCTCAGGATGCTCAAAGAAAAGAAGATTCAGTCGTTTCTTACCGGCAGGCAGAAAACATCCGTTATCGGAAGGGAACAGTTCTACATGGCACTTTGCGGTAACGACAACCCATACGGAAGGATCACCAGGCTGGAAGACTACGATGCCCTAACGACGGCTGTCGCCAGCGATTTTCACTCCCGGTTCTACAGACCCGAAAACATGTACATCACACTATCCGGCAAAGATCCGGAGAGAGCGCTCCCGATGCTTGAAAAATTCTTTTCAGGGTCTGGAAAATGGGAAAAACCTCAGATACCTCATTTTGTTTTTGAGACCTCCCGACCCGGGAGGATCTTTGCCGAAGTGAACGGATCAGTGCAGAGCTCTGTCAGAATGGGGTGGAAAGGCATAACCCGTGACCATCATGACTATCATGGCCTGCAGGTGGCAAATATGATACTGGGAGGATACTTCGGGTCAAGACTGATGAGAAACATCAGGGAAGAAAAAGGCTACACTT
>JAKEGI010000259.1 GCA_022615595.1 Bacteroidales bacterium
AGAGATCACATCTTCATTTGTAAAATTGGTCATGCCTTTATATTTATCGGTTATGAATTGATTCCTGTTCCTGTATGTTACAGGTTTAACGAATTGTGGTATTTAAAGTTCAGTCATCGGGTCCCAGAATTTTTCTTTGAAATCTAAAACCAGGTCATCGGCAATGGTGAAACCCTCGTTTTCAAGCAGTTGTTGCATTGTTGTTGAGTTGCCGAAGTGATGCTTCCCTGTCAGCATGCCATTCCGGTTGACAACGCGGTGAGCGGGAATAAAGTCATGATTGAAGTGGGAGGAGTTCAGTGCCCATCCAACCATTCTGGCTGAGCTGGCCGTTCCGAGATACCTGGCTATGGCACCATATGAGGTGATACGGCCATAAGGCACCAGGCGGGTCACATCATACACCCTGCTAAAGAAGCCCTCATTCCGGTTCTCACGGATTAATGATCTCTTTGTCATTTGGCAGTCTGAATGCTAAATAAGTAATCGGAATACCCTGCCCAAGAAATTTCTCCTCATAGAAGGTTCTGATAGAGAGCAGCGGATTACCAGGGAACTGGGCGTAGAGGTCGGTGGCTGACCTGACTGTTTCGAGAGAGTTTCTATTTACGACAGAGAGGGCATAGTCAAACAGTTCCCTGTTGTCTGTCTTGAGATGTATGACGCCGTTGTCCTTAAGGATTTTTCTGTACAGGTTGAGGAAGAAAGGTCCGGGAAGCCTCTTTTTCTCACGTTTTCTCTTTGGCTGCGGATCAGGGAAGGTGATCCATATCTCATCAACCTCCCCGGGGGCGAAGAAAGACTCAATCAACTCTATTCTTGTGCGGATAAACGAGGCATTTGGGAGGCTCCTCAGATATGAGTCCCGTGCTCCTTTCCACATCCGTGCTCCCTTTATGTCAATGCCGATAAAATTCTTGTCAGGAAATTTCTCTGCCAGCCCGACCGTATATTCACCCTTGCCGCAGCCGAGTTCGAGGATAATGGGTCTGTCATTGCCGAACCATTCCCTGTGCCAGTTACCCTTAAGGTCGTGATTGTTTTTGAAAACCTCGCTGAATGATGGTTCCAGTACATTACTGAAACCCTTCATCTCACTCCACCGTGCCAGCTTATTCTTTCCCAAAATGTTGCGGATCAGGAGAATATTAATTATGGGATATCCTCATACCAATGTCATAGACTCCTCTGAGGAGGGTATCTCTCATGCCATGGATAACCTTGAAATGATACTCACCGTTTTCAGGGAAATAGATATTTGATTTATAAGGGATGGTTACCTCGCGGAGGTCTCCGGCACCTCGTCCAAGCCAGTTGCCTTTTTCATCAGTCACCATTCCCTGGATGGTGTCGGTTACTGAGGTTCCTGAAGGGAATACGGTTACAACGAAGAGATAAAGATTGCGATAGGGGTAGTCAGTTGATGTCCGGACAGACAGAGTGATATCATAAACAGTGGCAGTGTCATCAATCGCGCAGGAAAATTTTCCCGGGTCATACATGCTCCATGTTTCGCCGGCCATCTTTACAGTGTCAGCATAATATGTGCCCCTGAGGCATGACATGGTCAGGAGCAAAAGCAGTGTACCTGCAATTATTATTTCATTGTTTTTTTCTCTCATTCCTCCTGTGAAACGGTCGTTTATTCCCCCTTCCCTGCCGCGGGCTGCTTGCTGACTCAAACCTGTCGAGTCCGCTGTTCTGCAGCAGCAGATCATTTCCTCTCTCGAGAGAGTGATTATCAGGAGAAACAACCAGTTTCTCCGGTTTGATGCCCTTCCTGTTTAGCTGTATTATCTCGCGCACCCTCGCAACGGGCACAGCCGTGAGGTTAACTGCCATTCGCTGGTCAGTGGAATACCAGTATATGCCTGTATGCACCTCCATTTTAGTGAAGTATGCCGTTCCTCCAGCCAGCTCAAGGGGTATCTCCCTTGAGGGGAAATCCCTCTGGGCGTCTATATAACAGTCAAGCTCATAGTTAAGGCAGCATTTCAGTTTGCCGCACTGCCCTGCCAGCTTCTGAGGGTTAAGTGACAGATCCTGGTAGCGGGCATGCGTCGTTGTCACCGAGATGAAGTTTGTGATGTGCGTTGAACAGCACAACTCGCGTCCGCATGTACCAATGCCGCCTATCCTGCCGGCCTCCTGCCTGGCGCCAATCTGTCTCATCTCGATGCGTATGTGAAACTCTTCTGCAAGGACTTTAATGAGCTGACGGAAGTCAACTCTCTCGTCTGCCAGGTAATAGAAGATTGCCTTTGTCTTGTCGCCCTGGTACTCCACATCTCCTATCTTCATGTCCAGGCCAAGATTCTCAGCTATCTTCCTTGAGCGCAGCATAGTGTGCACCTCCTGTCTCTTTGCCTCTTCCCACTTCTGAATATCAACCGGCCGGGCTTTCCTGTAAACCTTTTTCATCTCATCGATGACAGGCCTTATCTTCATCTTTTTCAGCTGCTCATACACCAGGTAGCCGGTCATGGATACGCGACCGATGTCATGGCCCGGAGATGCTTCAACGGCAACAACCTCACCGACCTCAAGCCTGAGGTCGTTAATGTTGCGGTAAAATCCTTTGCGTGTATTCTTGAAACGTACCTCAATGACTTCATTATAACGCTGGTCGCAGGGTACCCCCGCAAGCCAGTTGAATTCATCAAGCTTGTTCTCTCCGTTCCTGTATTTTGTTTCAGGCGCCAGCGGCTCTTCACCACCATGGGCCTGTATATCATCAGTCATCATAATATCAATTTATGCAGCAACCTGTTAAGGTTGAACAGCTGAACAAAATGTTCCAACCCGAGGGTGGATGCAAATTTAACAAAAAATGAGCTAATTTCAACGGAAAGGAGACACTTACCTGATTAACCTCATTGTTCTGAGGGCAAGGTCGAGAAAGATCATTTTGGTGTTACCGTTGCTTTCAACATGAGCATATGCCAGATTGAATTCACGGTCAAGGGCATGTATGTTATTCTCATTTATGAAGGGGTGAAATCTGGCAGAAAATTCCTCTTCGGCCTGTGTGAGATAGACAAGTTTGTTTTCCTTGCCGCCGAAGTTCATGATGAAGTTTTCGCGTACAAGGCGGAGAGCATAGGAGAGAAAGCTCTTCTGCCTCTCTCTTCCCAGTGCTGCTGTCTCTTCTGACCATGCAATAACGGACTGTATATCGCGGGCATATGCTGTACGCATCAGCCTGGTGAATCGCTCAAGGTGCACGGCTGTATTATCATCTTCGCGGGCCAGTTCGGATGCCCGCACCATGTTTCCGTTTGCTATTCCGGCAATCTCCTCAGCCCTGACCTGTTCCACTCCATACTCCCTTACCAGGTAACTGCTCATATCCTCAGCGGCAATGGCAGGTATCCTTATATGCTGACATCTTGAGGTTATTGTTGGAAGCAGCCTGTCATCCTCCTCCGAGACCAGGATAAACAGAGTTTTGGCAGGAGGTTCTTCAATCAGCTTAAGAAGCTTGTTGGCTGTTTCGGGGTTCATCTTTTCCGGCAGCCAGATGATCATGATCTTATAATCAGACTCGAACGATTTCAGGCTTAATTTTCTGATTATCTCAGCGGCTTCGGCCACAGGGATTAGAGCCTGCTCATTCGCCACCTCCATTGCTTCCGTCCATTTGCTGAGGGAGAAGTAGGGTGACCTGCGCACCATCTCACGCCACTGTGAAATATATGTATCGCTTACCGGTTCTGTCACTGACTTCTTTTTTATCACCGGAAAGACAAAATGAAGGTCAGGGTGAATGAGCTTGTCATATTTTGAACAGGAGGGACAAACACCGCACGCATCGTCAGCAGTGCGCTTCTCGCAGCTTATGAACCGTGCAAAGGCAAGTGCCAGGGCAAACTTACCGCTTCCTTCAGGGCCATAAAAGAGAAGCGCATGACTGACACGGTTCTCAGCCACTGCGCTTCTTAGCCTGTCAATGACAGCACTCTGTCCTGGTATCTGTGAAAAGTTCATTCTGCTTTCCTAAGGAGGGAAAGCAAAAATACAAAAATTCTGATGAATGAAGGGGTCTGATCAGAGAGCGGCCAGGGCCTTGTCATAATCAGGTTCAACAGCTATGTCAGGAACCAGTTCAGTGTATTTGACAATGCCCTCTTCATCTGTCACCACAACGCTGCGCGCGTATAACCCTGCGAAAATTCCGTCAAGCAGGTCAACACCGTAGGCTTTTCCGAAACTGCTGTCACGAAACCCGGAAAGAGTTACTACGTTGGCAATTCCTTCCGTCGTGCAGAAGCTGTTGTGTGCAAATGGAAGATCCTTTGATATAGCCAGCACCACAGTATTTTCCCTTCCGGCAGCCATCTGGTTAAACTTTCTCAAAGCGTTGGCGCATACTGAAGTGCCAATACTGGGAAAGATATTGAGAAGCAGCTTCTTACCCTTTAGTTCACTAAGTGATAACAGCGTCAGGTCTGACTTTACAAGGGTGAAATCAGGAGCTTTGCTGCCAACTGACGGAAGTGTGCCTGAAGTATTTACCGGATTGCCTTTAAGAGTGATTTTAGCCATGATATTTTTATTTAAAATTAAACTTTGTTTTTTGATTAATCAACAAAAATAAGCCTGTGAGGTTTTCCAAATTGTGTAACTTTGTCTCCCGGTAACGGAAAAAAATAAAGGATAAGACGATGAAAATGATTGAAAGCTTCAATTTTAAAGGTATCAGAACCATTGTGAGGGTTGATTTCAATGTGCCGCTTGATAAAAAAACACGGGAGGTCACGGATGATACACGAATACGCGGAGCTGTCAAAACGATAAAAAAGATAGTTTCAGACGGAGGCTCAGCCATCCTTATGTCTCATCTCGGACGTCCTGAGGGAGTGCAGGAAAAGTATTCGCTTAAGCCTGTAATGCCTGTGCTTGAGAAGCTTCTGGGGATGAATGTCCTTTTTGCCCCGGATGCCCTCAGTGATGAGGCAGCTGCAATGGCGGCAGCTCTTAAGCCCGGGGAGGTTATGATGCTTGAGAATGTGAGGTTCTATCCCGAGGAGGAAGGAAAGCCGATTTTGCCTGAGACAGCTACTGACGAGGAAAAGAAGGCTGCAAAGACAGCTCTTAAGGTGAAGCAGAAGGAGATGGCAAAGAGACTCTCGACATATGCCGATGTATATGTAAACGATGCTTTCGGGACAGCACACAGGGCTCATGCCACCACTGCGGTTATGGCTGACTTTTTCCCGGGGGACAAAAAAATGTTCGGTTTTCTCATCAACAGTGAACTGGCGGCGATGGACAAGGTGCTCAAAAGTGCCCAGAAGCCCTTTACCGCCGTCATGGGTGGAGCGAAGGTGTCAGACAAGATACTGATTATTGAAAACCTTCTGGACAGAGTTGACAACCTCATAATTGGCGGTGGTATGACATATACCTTTATAAAGGCCATGGGCGGCAAAATCGGTAATTCGCTGTGCGAAGCCGACAAGCTTGATGTTGCAAAAGGTGTGATTGAAAAGGCCAGGACAAAGGGAGTGAATCTTCTATTCCCGGTTGACGGTATCAACGCTGACAAGTTCGATGCAGAGGCAAATACATATATATCAGCAATTGATGATGTTAAGGATGGATGGATGGGTCTTGACATCGGTGAAAAGAGCATCGCTATGTTTGAAGGTGTGATAATGAAGTCCAGGACAATCCTGTGGAATGGTCCGATGGGCGTCTTCGAAATGGAAAAATTTGCGGCAGGCACCACTGCCATTGCAAAGGCTGTTGCGAAAGCGACTGAGAAAGGAGCATTTTCACTTATCGGCGGGGGCGACTCGGTTGCTGCCGTGAACAAGAACGGACTGGCCGACAAGGTAAGTTACGTCTCAACCGGCGGCGGCGCTATGCTTGAATATATGGAAGGTAGGAAGTTGCCCGGGATAACTGCAATCAGGGGAGAATAATGAAAATAACACCAGCATATTTTCTGTGGATACTTCTTCTTTTCGCGGGCTGCAAAGATAATGAGGTGCCTCTGTCAGGCACTGTCACAATCGATAACGAGATCTTCGGGACCAGCGTTTATTATGCGTACGGTTTTTCATTCAGCAAGGCAGCAAAGGTATCAAGCAACGATACTCCCGATCCTGATATTACAGTGCAGGCCGGGGTTATAACAGGAGGGGTGATTATTGAGCCTTTCCTCTCGGCAAATACCTTTAAACCCTCATTCGGACTGGCAGGAGAGTATGCCACGGCAAGCGAGGCACAGGCAGCTTTTAATGCACTGACCGATGCCGGAACCCCGGTATGGATTGATCTTGCCGCTCCACTGAAGAATAACCAGGTATGGGTGATAAGGACAGGGGAGGAAAAGTACGCAAAGATACGTACAATAGAGGTGAAGCTTGATGATGTCGAACTGCCGCCATTTGCCTCATGCAAATTTCAGTGGGTTTATCAGCCTGACGGATCAAAGACTTTTCCGCAGTAGTGATGAAACTGCCGCTGCCGGAAGAGATATTCGCCGTCACCTCCGCCGGGTTGTTTGAGGAGAGAGCCCTCAGGATCTTTAACTATCAGGCAGCTGAGTGTCGGGTGTACAGTGAATATATCCGGCTCCTTGGCATTCATCCTGACAGTGTCATATCTCTCTGTTCCATACCATTCATGCCTGTCACATTTTTCAGGGATCACCTGGTAACTTCCGGTGAGGGTGAGCCTGAAAAGATATTCCACAGCAGCGGAACGACAGGCATGCGGCAGAGCCGTCATGCGGTGAAACGTCTTTCAATCTACGATGAGAGCCTTGAGCGTACCTTCCGTATCTTCTACGGTGATCCTTCGGCATATGCCATCATGGGCCTCCTTCCTTCATATCTTGAACGCGAAGGCTCATCGCTTATTTATATGGTAAAAAGATTGATGGAATTATCCGGTAATTCCTCCGGAGGGTTCTTCCACGGTGATCATGATGGACTGCTGAAATCGGTTGACAGGGCACGCAGTGCGAAGAAGAAGGTGCTACTGATAGGGGTCTCCTATGCCCTGCTTGACCTGGCAGAAGAGCATCCGGTTGACCTCAGCGACGTGATAATAATGGAGACAGGAGGGATGAAGGGAAGGAGACGGGAGATGATCAGGGATGAGCTTCATGAGTTAATCAAAGGCGCCTTTAATCTCCCCACAGTACACTCGGAATACGGCATGACCGAATTGCTCAGCCAGGCATACTCAAAGGGCGCAGGGCTTTTCAATACACCACCATGGATGAGGGTTCTGATCCGCGACAGTCATGACCCTTCATCACATACCACCGAAGCAGGTTCAAACGGGGGTATAAGCGTCATTGACCTGGCCAATATTTACTCGTGCTCATTCATAGCCACCTCTGACCTTGGGAGGATGCATGACCACGGTGCCTTCGAGGTGCTTGGCAGGTTCGACGATGCAGATATCCGTGGCTGTAACCTGCTAGTTGGTTAGGGGTACAAGGTATTAGGTGCAAGGTACAAGGGGCGCACTGCTCCTAGAAACCCAGCTTTTCTCTTATTGCAGACGGAACGGCATCCTTGTGCACGAGGATATAAATGGTCTTTGCACGGACATAACTCTCGGACATGTTCAGGTAACCGCCAAATGGATTCCTGTCAGTGCCCCACGAGTTCTTGGTGATATAATACTTCGTCCCGTTCTGATCTTTTACAACACCGGTGAGATGCATCAGGTGATCATCGGTTGTCACAAACGCCTCATATCCCTTCTGACGTATCTCCTGGGTGACATTTATTTCCGGGTAGGGTTTCTCAAACTTGTACACCTCGGCCATCCTTTCCTGCTCAGGCATCTTCTCAAAACGTGAGAATATTCAAAAGGATCTATTAAATCGGATTGAGAAAATGTTTTTTAACAGACTCTCCGCCGGCATGAGTCACATTGTCGGATAAAAAGCATTTTCAATATGGTCTATCTCACAGGAGGGACCATTGAATATCACGGTAATGATATCAAAGCGTGCCTCCTTCCCGAGGTTATTCCGGTTAATGTAATTTGAGGCAGCGAAAATGATGGTGCGCTGTTTCGGGACATTAACTGCGTCACGAGGATGCACCTGGTAGTCTGATGCTCTTGTCTTAACCTCTACAAAAACTATGTATTCGCTGTTCTCAGCAACGATATCGATCTCT
>JAKEGI010000027.1 GCA_022615595.1 Bacteroidales bacterium
ACATCAAAGAGCTGTTGAACGAAAATCTAATCACTGAGCGGGGGAGGCCTGACGTTATCATCACCGATCCTCCCAGGGCAGGGATGCATGATGATGTCACGAGGGTTATCCTCGGGTCAGGGGCTGCCAGGATCGTATATGTGAGCTGTAATCCGGCTACACAGGCGCGTGACCTTGGCATCCTCTCTCAGGAGTATGATATTATTCGTGTGCAGCCTGTTGACATGTTCCCTCAGACCTTTCATGTTGAGAATGTGGTGCTGATGGAGAAAAAGAGGGTATAATATTGTAAAGTATGCAATGATTTTTTAATTTTGCCCCGCTGAAAAAACGATTTCAGAGGATTTTGGAGCGATGGGTGAGAGGCTTAAACCAGCAGTTTGCTAAACTGCCGTACGGGTAACCGTACCGGGGGTTCGAATCCCCCTCTCTCCGCTCCGGGTATGAATGCCAGGCCGTCATCAGACGGCCTGGCTTCTTTTTCAGGGAAGGCGAAGAGTGAGCTTGCTCACGATGAGCATAACCTGAAAAAGAAGAGCCCCGCCTTCGCTGGGCATTCATACCCGGAGCAGGCCCCCCCCCGGGATCACGAAGTAATCCCCCTGATTATGACAGCCTGTTCCATGGAGATCGTGGTACCTGTTCAGAGACCCGGCAGGCGCCGGATATTATCACCCGGCGTCTGTTGGGCTGCATGGTCCCGGCGCATGGCGGTTCCCGCCATGACCGGGGGTTGCCACCCCCGGCTATTAAGCTTCGATGCCTTTGGCATCGGACCATCAGATACGGTCCTGATAAAAATAAATTGGTCGTTGAGTTTATAAATTCAGTGCCCGGTGATCACAGCACCTCTTTCCTGATCTTGTTCCCTGCCATGTCGGTGAGCAGAAGATACCTCACCAGCTTCTCGTCACGCACGATAAACTCATACCTGATAGTGTCAACAGAATGAAACTCAATACAGTTCATTATCTCACCCTCCGCTGCTGCCCGGCTCTTTATCCCCGAGGCGATTGTGTCAAGCTGCAGGTTGATGCGGTATTCAAGAAGTATCCCCTCCTGATCAAACCTGGCAATCTTCTCCTTCTCATCATGATAGAAAATTACCTCGAACAGTCCCTTATAGCGACTCCACTCTGTGTTCCTGGCTCCGCTGAAATTTGTGCGAAAACTCTCCCTGACAACCCCTGGTATGCGGACTGGCCTGCTTCTTAGTATTTTATCGAGGATGTTAAATCTTATGCTCATGATATAATAAAGACGGATAAAAACTGAAAAGTAACATTACCTGCGTGATTTATACAGAAAAAGCAACCGGGCCTTGGCCCGCTTGATCCTCATCTTGGCAGCACTCTCAGTGACCCTGAGAGCCTCAGCAATCTGCTGAAGGGGCATCTCATCAAAATACCTCATCATTATAAGAGCCTTCTCCTCAGTGTGAAGCCTGTTGAGCAGATACATAAGTATGTCATAACTTATCTCCTCCGTTTCTTCTTCATATGTGTCGTCAATTATCTCGGGCAGCTCGTTTGAACTGTTCCACTCCGGATAGTGAAGCTTTTTCTTCTCTCTCAGGTAATCGATGCAGTGATTGTATGTTACCGAGTAAAGCCATGAGGAGAAGGAGGAGTTGCCCCTGTAGCTGCCGAGCTTCTCGTATGCCTTTGAAAGTATGTCACCGGTGAGCTCCTCTGCCAGATCACGGTTGTGCGTCAGACTGTAACATTTGTCAAGTACCTTTGAATAATACCTGTTGAAAAGAAGTGAGAAGAGCTCGTTGTCGTTTCCAAGCCTGATTTTTTTAACTATCTCCTCGTCACTTAATTGGTCACCGTTGCGGCTCATCTGATGAGATCTTCACACCTGCACAAAATTATAACTATCTGAATTATCAGTTCCGGTTTAGCGAAAAATCACAATTTTTTTTTGAAATGTGCGTTACTTTTTGAATTGCGCACGTCATAATTACAAAAATTCATAACTTTGCACCGGATTTTAAACCCTGATGTATAATATTTTAACGGATAATTTATAACAGAACCAAATTTAAACACAAATGAAAAACAGATTCTTTTTAGTAGTTGCTACAGTTGCTGCAGTTGCTCTTATGACAAGCTGCGGTAAAGTTCCTCAGGCTGACATTGACGCTGCCGTTGCAGCTATTGATTCAGCCAAAACAATGCAGGCAGACATCTACCTTCCGGGTGATTTTGCTGCTCTCAATGACTCACTTACTGTTATCAACCAGGCAGTTGAGGCTCAGAAATCAAAGCTTTTCAAGAATTTCAAGGATGTTAAAGTAAAAGCTGATGCTCTTGCAGTTGCTGCAGGTGAACTGGCCGGCAAAGCAGTTGTTAAAAAGGATGAAGTTAAAGCTGAGGCTGAAGCTCTCATGACACAGGCAAAAGCTCTCCTCGATGAGACCAAGACCCTGATCACAAAAGCTCCTACAGGCAAAGAAGGCAAAGCTGTACTTGACGAGATAAAAGGTGAGGTGACAGTTATTGAAACTTCTCTTACCGAAGCTCAGACAATATTTGACGGCGGCGAAAACTACATGCAGGTTCTTGATAAGGTTAAAGCAGCTAATGAAGCTCTTACCGCTATCAACACCGAGCTGAAAGAGGCTATCGCAAAAGTAAGGAGATAATATCAACTGAAAGTATGAAACTGATCCCCGGGTCATCTCCCGGGGATTTTTTTAATTTTACTGCCCTGATGAGAGGCTCCCTGATTAAAAAGCTGATATACATTATTTTAATTTCAATCTTCCTGGGGTTGTTGGGATGGCTCTTCGTTGCCCTCATTCCTGAGCCTCCTCTCACGGAGCTTGAACTGGCAAGCAGGGGGGTGTCACAGGCGCGGGATAATAATTCTGTCATCTATTCAGCAAGGCTCTTCAGGGAAGCACAGAGTTATTATGACTCTGCAATGATTTCATGGCGGGCGGAAAACAAACGTTTTATCCTGTTCCGTGACTATGAGCGGGTAAAAATGTTCGCCGCTCTCTCACAGAAAAAAGCAGCCGAGGCAACGAAGAATACTATTGTCAGGGCAAACGGCATGAGGCTGAGTCTTGAAACGGAAACAGCGAGGCTGAATGCCGGGATAGAAGCCTTTGAAAAGGTGTTCCTCTCACTTCCTCTCCCGCAGGAGACGGTAAAGAAACATGCCCGGGGCAAGCTGCTGCTGAGAGAGGCGGAGATAGACCTTGATAAAGGGCAATACGTCAGCGGAAATGTAAAGATCACCGAAGCCAATGAGTATATCACCACCTCCTATGCTTATGCCCGGAAAATACTTGAAAACTATTATACCGGTTACAACCGCTGGCAGGAGCTGGTTAAGGCAACGGTGAATGAAAGCCGCAGCACGGGTTCATATACCATTGTCATTGAGAAAATCCCCGGGCTGTGTCATGTTTACCACGCAGGCAAAAAGAAGTATACGTTTGAAGCTGAATTCGGCAGCAACTGGATTGGCGACAAGACCAACAGGGGCGACATGGCCACACCCGAGGGAAGATATGAGGTGACAAAGAAACTTTCAGGCGGGTCGACCAAGTACCACAAGGCCCTTCTTATAAACTATCCCAACAAGCAGGATATTGAGGAGTTCAATTACAGGGTGGAAAACGGCCATCTGCCTGCTGATGCCCGTATTGGAGGCCTCATCGAGATACACGGTGACGGAGGGAAGGGCGGCAACTGGACCGAAGGATGCGTGGCTCTCAGGAATAATGACATGGATGTCGTGTTCAGGCATTCAAAGACAGGAACGCCTGTTACTATTGTCGGATCAACCATTACATTGGAGGAGTATCTCTCTTCCGGAAAATAGGTATTATGGAAGAGCAGAAAGAGAATCCTTCCGGTGAGGCAGCCCAACAACAGAAGGGCTACGCTGAAGCAATAAAGAATTATATTGTGTCACATCGTTATGCCAGGGTTATTCTTATTTCTGCTTCATTGCTGGTCCTTGTCATCCTGCTTCTTGCTGTTCCTCTCTATCTTGCCCCCGCCTTTCAGCACTCATGGGGCACCAGCAGGGCTGAATGCAGGGTTGATTCATCGCTTCTTACAGACAAAAACATCAGGAGACAGATATCCCGCACTGAGGCAGATATTACCAGGCTCGAAAGAAGACTCGCCTCTTTCATACCTACACAGACATATCTTGTCATTAACACCACTGATAACAGGTTCTTCCTTTACAGGAGTAGAAAGATGGTCCGTGAGGGGTTCTGCTCTTCAGGAAGCTATACACTACTGAGAACCGTTGACGGAGAGAAGGAGTGGATATTCAAGACGCCGCGAGGCCGGTTCACAATACAGGGCAAGGTGGCTGACCCTGTGTGGCGAAAGCCTGACTGGGCATTCGTCGAAGAGGGTCTTCCGGTACCCGGACCGGCACATCAGTCACGCTATGAGTATGGTGTCCTCGGAGACTACGCGCTTAGCCTCGGCGACGGATATCTCATCCACGGCACCATCTATAAGAGATTCCTCGGCATGCCCGTCACCCACGGATGCATACGACTGAATGACGATGACCTTGAAGCTGTCTACAGCTCACTCAGCATAGGATCAAAAGTATATATTTACTGATCAACGGAGACAGAGATGAATATTGCCAGATACAAATGGTTCCTGATTACCGGCACAGTTTTGCTTATTCTGATCATCTTTTACCTGGTAAGGAGTGTTTCTGCAGTCAGCCATGCTGTCACCTCTTTTAACGATGCATACTTTTCTTCCCTGGAACAGAAAGAGAGTGATACAATTAATCAGTGTTCCATCCCAGGTTATATTGATCTGCTGCGGAAAAAATCATATCTCGGGGCTCAGGTTAAAATGGCAGACTCCGACTCTGTCGGACTTGTCGTGAATGTACGTGACAGTACAATACAGCTGATGATAAAGGGAGTAGCCGTCAGGAGTGTCAGGATAGCTGAGTATGATCTTTCACCTTTCTTTCAGCGGGCAAACCAGGAGGCTGTTTACAGCATGCTCTCCTCGCCGCTGGTGATAACCAGCATGCAGGCCACTTTCATGAAAGACCCGGTTAACCTCAAGATCGCTCCGAGAGACACCTCCGAGGCTGTCATTGATGTTAAGCCTGACACCACTGATTATGAGGCTGTCTTCTTCACACTCGAGACTGACCGTAATATCAGGTTTTTCTTTGAGCAGCAGGAAGATACTATTACCGCTGACAGGCGTGCCAGGTTCTTTTTTGACCTGAAAGAGCGGTACGGGAATGCCAGGACAACAATGCACTCTGTCGTTAGGTTCAACACACCGCCTTACACTCCTTATATCAAGATATGGATCCCCAAGGCCGAGGCCAAGATCGTCTATCGTGCCATCCCCCGCGAGGGGCTGATAGTCCTTACAAAATAGTCTGGCCTTTCCTTATTGCAATTCTGTCACCTGCTGCCATATCCCTCATGGCGTTGACAAGGTATATGTAGCTGTAATTAAATAGCTCTTTAACAGATATTTCTTTTGCTTTTATTTTCTGGTCATCAAGCAGGAGCTGTCTCATGCAGCCTTCCAGCAGAGAGGATAAGGGAGTGTAAAATCCGGTTTTATCAGATACGATTATATTGGAGAATGAGCTGTCAGTCACAAGGCCATTCCTGCAGATGATAATGTCATCACAGTCACCCCTCTGCGGGAACAACCTCTCTATCGATGACCTGTCGGCATATTTGTAGCCATAGGTGATTGAATCATCATGAACCAATTTTAGTGTTGATATCTTCTTTGTTGCATATTCATCTGCCGTCCATTCCTCTATGCCGGCCCCGTATATAACCCTCAGCTTCCGGGTTATTAATGAGTCGCCGCCATACTCTTTCTCAATGTGCCGGATAAGGTTTCGGAACTCCTCCACCACCCTGTCAGCAACTGCTGAAGAGTAATGGTCGGTCACGCTTTGTGCAACCCGTCTGAGGTGATACCCTGCATTCTGCGTGACCCCGCCTGTCATCCTTATCGATTCGATGAATCTCATACTCCTGTCAGCGGAAGATATATCTTGTCACGTGCCTCAGCCCACTCGCTACTGCACAGGCTGTTTATGGTTATGCCTCCTCCGCTGCGGTAAAAGGTGCCATATCCGGTATTCTCAATAAATCTTATCATCACTGCCGAGTCGAGATCATCCCCATCGTAATACCCGAAAACCCCGGTATAGAATCCTCTATTCTCTCCCTCGCTCTCCATAATGACCTTAAGAGTTGAAGATTTTGGCGCTCCCGAAACTGACCCGGCAGGCAGCATCGAAACGATTATTTCACCCAGCCGGCTGTGATAGTCACCCGCCAGAGACCCGCTTATCTCAGAGCTCATCTGGAGCAACTCGCCCCGGTCGGTCTTTATCCTGTCAAGGTATTTGAACCGTTTAACACTGATTCGTTCGGCAACCGAACCCAGGTCATTGCGTATGAGATCAACAATTGTATTGTGTTCACACTCCTCCTTGTAATCATCCGTCAGTCTCTTTTCTGCATCCGGCAGGGCTGCATCGATAGTTCCCTTCATCGGATTGGAGCTGATTTCTCCGTTGCTTATCAGAACGAACCGCTCCGGTGAGAATGAGATGAAACTGTTGTGATAACAGATGCCATAAGGTGATCTTGTCTGAATGAAGAGGTCGCGCAGAGACATATTAAGCCTTACAGGCGTAGTGACCGTCAGGTTGCACAGATAACTGTTACCGAAGACAATGGCATCGTGTACTATTTTGAATTTCCTGCAGTACTCTTCTTCGCTGATGAACCCATCTGTGACAAGCAACGGCCTTGTCGCTCCGGGATCCGTACCAGGTATCAGGTAATTACTTGCAGCTGGAGTACGGAACAGTATGCTGTCCTGCGCCAAGGGATCGGTGACGAAGAAGGCATTCCCGAGTTCAAAGTCAAAACCAAAGAGAAACGGTGCGTGTTGTGCACCGCACCTGTTCATCATCTCTTTCACCTCTGACACCCGGGCCATCTGAATGTGCTCTTCTTACTGGTGCCGTAAATGTACTCTTTTTATAACTTTGCTTAATCGGGTAGAGAGAATGAAGAGAATCCTGGTTATTGACAATTACGATTCGTTCGTAAATAATATCATTCACCTCATAAAGGAGAATAGTGACATTGTTGTGGAGAGAGCCTGCAATAATCAGATCGATTTTAACAGGCTCGGTGACTATGATGCTCTCCTGCTCTCCCCGGGTCCGGGGCTCCCTAATGGTGCCGGTTCTCTTATGAAATGCATTGATCAATGTTCAGGGTCACACAAGATAGTAGGGGTATGTCTGGGTCATCAGGCTCTCTATGAATACTTTGGAGGCAGACTTATTCAGCTCGACCCTGTCAGGCATGGACACAAAACCCCTGTGAGGCTGACAGGTATGTATGATGCCCTGCTCAGGTATATCCCATCTGATGCCACGGCCGGCCTGTATAATTCCTGGACTGCTGATCCGGCCTTTGTTCCTGAGGAGCTTGTGATCACATCAGTTGATGACACCGGAGCCATATTGTCATTCCGCCACAGGTCACTCCCGTTGCACGGGATACAGTTCCATCCTGAGTCGGTGATGTCAAACTGCGGGAAAGATATTGTCAGGGCAC
>JAKEGI010000028.1 GCA_022615595.1 Bacteroidales bacterium
AGTGTATCAGGCAGCATAAATCTCGCCACAGGCTCATCTTTAAGGTTATCGAGCATGTAGTAGACATAGCTTTCAGAATTGATCATCCCGTTTGACCAGTCTTCAAAGTAGAGATTCACAGTCATGCCTCTTTCGACGGCCTTTGAGATTACATATTTAATATCGCGAAGATGTTCGTCAGCGCTCTTTCTCAGCTGCTTCTCAAGATGACGTCTCGATCCTTTGCAAAGGAGATTTACCACCCTGACGCCTGCGTTATCTATCCAGTCGAGTGAAGTCTCTCCGTCTACAAATCCGAGTACCTCGATTTTGTCAAGCAGGTTATTCTTCCTTGCCCATTCTGCAATTTTGTATGTCGCCTCAAATTCTCCTTCGGAAACTCTTGCCGAAGCTACTTCAAGGCGGTCGACTTTAAGCTCCCTTAGCAGCAGGGTAGCCATATGCAGCTTTTCAACGGGTGAAAATGAAATACCCTGCGTCTGTTCGCCGTCGCGAAGGGTTGTGTCCATTATCTCAAGCTTCATCCCAGACCTCCTCTCTTCTTTTCATAATCTGCAATCCTGCTTCTCATATTTATAAGGTAATCAATGTCATCGAGCCCATGAATCAGACACTCCTGCTTGTAGGGGTTAATCTCGAAGGTGAAAGACTTTCCGGATGAAGGGATCTCCACTTTGCGTTCCTGCACGCTGATTTTAACGATCGTTTCCGGCGCTGCGGTAACAAGAGCTATGAGGCCCTTTACCTCGTCATCAGGTAAGATCAGAGGAAGCAGGCCGTTGTTAAGTGCATTGTTACGGAAGATATCGGCAAAGAAGCTTGATATCACAACCCTGAATCCGTAATCATAAACGGCCCAGACCGCATGTTCGCGGCTTGATCCGCAGCCGAAGTTTTTCCCTGCAACCAGAATCTTCCCGCTATACTTCCTATTGTTAAGGATAAAGTCCTGAACCGCTCTTCCCTCCTGGTCAAATCTCCAGTCGCGGAACAGGTTATTGCCAAATCCTTCTCTCGAGGTAGAGCTGAGGAACCTGGCAGGTATGATCTGGTCAGTATCGACATTTTCCAGGGGGAGAGGAACGCAGGTCGATTCAAATATGTTTAGTTTCTCTTTTGCCATTTGTCTAAGGTTCTTTTAAAACAGTCGCGGATCTGTTATTCTGCCTGTTACCGCCGATGCTGCAGCTGTCAGCGGGCTGGCAAGCAATGTTCTTGCTCCCGGCCCCTGCCTTCCCTCAAAATTCCGGTTCGAAGTTGAGACAGCATACTTCCCTGCAGGTATTTTGTCTTCATTCATCGCAAGACATGATGAGCAGCCCGGTTGTCTCAGTTCAAAACCGGCATCACGGAGTATTTCAAGAAGTCCTTCCTTCTTAACCTGTTCTTCAACAAGTCTTGACCCGGGGACCAGGAGTGCCGTTACGTTTTCTGCCTTTTTCCTTCCCTTCACAACAGATGCAAAAGCCCTGAAGTCTTCAATTCTTCCGTTTGTACAGCTGCCGAGGAAGACGTAATCAATAGGATGGCCATCGAGCTTTATTCCCGGGCTGAATCCCATGTATGAGAGGGCCTTAATATAATTATCCCTGTCCTGGCTGTTCATCCCTTCCGTATCAGGCAGCGGAGCGTCGACCGCTATTGCCATTCCCGGGTTGGTGCCATATGTAATCATCGGTCTGATTGATTCAGCATTTATGGCGATCTCTTTATCAAATGATGCCCCCGGATCAGTTATGAGATCTTTCCATGATTTGAGATCATCATCAAACGCATTGTTACCTGAGTAGTATTTTGTGTTCTTAAGGTAGGAAAATGTTGTTTTGTCAGGTGCGATGAGGCCACCCCTGGCTCCCATCTCAATGCTCATGTTGCATATTGTCATTCTTGATTCCATGCTCAGAGCCCTGATTGCCGAACCGCTGTATTCAACAAAATAGCCTGTTGCTCCGCCAGTTGTAAGAAGAGATATGATATGCATTATTATATCCTTGGATGTAACTGCTTTGCCCAGGGCACCGTCAACAGTTATCCTCATTGTTTTAGGCCGGGTCTGCAGGATGCACTGTGTTGCCAGCACCATCTCCACCTCACTCGTTCCAATACCAAATGCCACTGTTCCGAAAGCGCCATGTGTGGAGGTATGACTGTCGCCACATACGATGGTCATACCCGGTCTTGTGTATCCAAGCTCAGTCCCTATTACATGAACTATACCGTTATAATTATGATTCAGACCGAATAACTCGATGCCATGCCTGGAACAGTTCTCCCTGAGCTTATCCACCTGCATTCTTGACAATTCCTCCCTGATCGGAAGATGCTGATCTCTTGTCGGTGTGTTATGGTCAGCAGTGGCCAGTGTCAGTGATGGCCGGAACACAGTTATCCCCCTCTCATCCAAACCCCTGAAGGCCTGAGGGCTTGTTACCTCATGGATATAGTGCCTGTCAATATACAGTACATCAGGGCCATCATCAATAGAATGAACCCTGTGTGCATCCCATATCTTGTCGAACAATGTTTTTGAACTCATTTTAACTTTGAAATTGCGTCAATCAATGCCTCTACTGATGCCGTAACGATATCAGTATTGGCTGAAAACCCATAATAGATTCTTCCTTCATACTCCACCTGGACATGCACCTTGCCGAGATCATCACTCCCCTTTGTAATTGCCTGAATAAGGAACTCCTCCAGCACTATTGTTTTCTTTATCAGTTGCTTGACAGCGGTGAATGATGCATCTATCGGGCCGTTACCCGATGCTGTGGATGTGTGCACTTCACCATTTATTCTCAGACCGACGGTGGCCACAGGGAAGGTACTCTTGCCGCATGTAACCTGGAGTAGTTCGAGTTTCAGGGGTTTTTCCCCGGTGAAGACCTGTCCGGTCAGGATCCTTATGTCATCGTCATCGATATTTTTCTTTTTATCAGCAAGCTGAAGGAACTTATGATATATCTCGTCAAGTTCATCCTTTTTGTACTGAAAGCCCAGAATTTCAAGGCGGTGATTCAATGCGGCCCTTCCGCTTCGTGCAGTCAGAATGATGGATGATTCCTTGATTCCCACATCCACAGGGTCAATGATTTCATAGTTTTCCCTGTTCTTGAGCACTCCGTCCTGATGAATTCCCGATGAATGGGCAAAAGCATTCCTGCCCACAATGGCCTTGTTGGGTTGAACAGGCATATTCATCAGTGTTGAGACGAGCCTGCTGCTGTTGTAAATGAGCTTGCTGTTTATGTTTGTGGTGAGGTTTAATGACTTGTGGCTTTTAAGTATCATGACGATCTCTTCAAGAGAGGTATTGCCTGCCCTTTCGCCTATTCCGTTGAGCGTAACCTCAACCTGCCTTGCACCATTAATTATGCCCATCATGGTGTTTGCGGTTGCCATTCCAAGGTCATTGTGACAATGGGTTGATATAATTACCTTTTCTATGCCCTTAACATTCTCACGCAGGTACCTGATTTTTTCTCCGTACTGTTCAGGAAGACAATAACCTGTTGTATCAGGAATATTCACCACCGTTGCACCTGCTTTTATCACGGCTTCGATGACCCTGGCCAGGTATACGTTATCTGATCTTCCTGCATCTTCGGCATAGAACTCCACATCATCCACAAATTTCTTTGCATACTTCACGGCGTCAACAGCCCTCCTGAGCACCTCCTCAGGTGTTGCCCTGATCTTATGCTCGATATGGTACGGCGATGTTCCTATTCCTGTATGTATTCTCTTACGCTTTGCAAATTTCAGGGCATCAGCTGCTACTTCGATATCCTGTTTTACTGCCCTTGTCAATGCACAGATAACAGGTTCGGAAACGGCTTTTGATATCTCTACCACCGATGCAAAATCACCGGGGCTGGATATCGGGAAGCCTGCCTCAATGACATCAACGCCCAGTGTCTCAAGCGCTTGTGCTACTTCGATCTTCTCAATTGTATTGAGCTGGCAACCAGGGACCTGCTCCCCGTCGCGGAGAGTAGTATCGAAAATTATAATCTTTTCTTCCATCATTGAAGTTTATTTCTTATTACCCGGCCTTAACTTTCTGACTGCAGCCCCGGCGCTCCATAATTCTGAGTTTCTCAATTCACTTAGTTCAACTTCAAGCAACTCCCTGTAATCTGAGGAGCTCGTTGACTGCAGTACTCTTACACATTCTTCTCCTGACTTCACTCTCCTGTAGAGTTCTTTGAACACGGGAAGGGTGGCCTCCCTGAACTGGGGTCTCCAGTCGAGAGCACCTCTCTGTGCTGTTACGCTGCAGTTGGCGTACATCCAATCCATGCCATTTTCATCGACAAGGCGTATCAGGCTTTGCGTCAGTTCTTCTACGGTTTCGTTAAAGGCTTCAGAGGGGCTGTGACCGTTCTCTCTCAGCACCTGATACTGTGCATCCATTATCCCGGCCAGGGCTCCCATCAGGACACCCCGTTCACCTGTCAGGTCGCTGTAAACTTCATTTTCGAAAGTGGTAGGGAAGAGATAGCCTGAGCCTATCCCGATGCCAAGGGCAAGTACCCTTTCAGTGGCTCTTCCAGTATAATCCTGGAAAACAGAGAAGCTTGAATTGATACCTGCGCCTGCGAGGAAGTTACGGCGGACGCTTGTCCCCGATCCCTTTGGAGCACATAGAATTACATCGACATATTCAGGAGGTATGACCCCGGTATGCTCCTTATATGTTATCGAGAAGCCATGCGAGAAATAGAGTGCATCGCCTTTCTTGAGAGAGGCTTTCACCGCAGGCCACAGTGTCCGCTGTGCTGCATCCGATACAAGATATTGAATGACAGTACCCTTTTTTACTGCCTCCTCAACGGGGAAGAGTGTTGTCCCGGGAATGAAACCGTCTGCAACGGCACGGTCCCAGTCTTTACTGAACTCCGGTGCCTGTCCGACTATTACGTTAAAACCGTTATCCTTAAGGTTCAACGCCTGAGCAGGCCCCTGAACGCCATACCCGATAATTGCTATGGTCTCATTCCTTAATACTTCGAGTGCCTTTTCAACAGGAAATTCTTCCCTGGTTACTACCTCTTCAACTACTCCGCCGAAATTGATCTTTGCCATGATAATTTGTATTAGTTTTTGTTTTTCTTCTTAATTATATATGCTCTCTTCCGGGATCTTTGACCTTGTGGCCGTGTCCATCTCTTTCAGGTAGGAGTGAAGCTCCTTAACCTGTCGTGTGATGGCAATCCTCCCTGATCTGACAAACTGCAAAATCCCGTGCTTCTCCAGAAAACGAAGAAGTTCAATTATCTCATCCTTGTGTCCGGTTTTCTCTATCACCATATATTCAGGCGTTACCTCGACAAGTCTTCCGTTATGATTCCTGACAACCTGATCGACAATATTTCCTGACATCATCACCTTGGTCGGTACCTTAAACAGGGCAATCTCCTGATATACTATCTCTTCCGATGTGTGGGCAAATACCTTCAGTACATCGATGACCTTTTCCATCTGCCGCACAACCTTTTGTATCAACTCTGGAGTTGTCCTTACAACAATTGTTATAAGATGCACCCCTCTTACAGCTGATTCAGAGGCTGTTATGCTATCAATGTTTATCTGCCGCCTGGTTAGTATTATGGTTATCTGGTTAAGAATACCAATATGGTCTTCAGAAAATACTGATAATGTATATTCCTGGTTCATAGCTGTATAATTAGTGTGTTAACTTTATTTCTGATACAGATGCTCCTGGCTGAACCATAGGCATCACATTTGTTTCTTTTTCAACGGTCACCTCCAGCAGGAAGGGTCCGTCAGTTGCCAGCATTTCCCTTACTGCGGGTTCGAGCTCATCTCTTTCAGATACTTTCTTTGCTGGCATCCGGTATGCAGCCGCAATAGCTGCAAAATCAGGGTTAACCATCTCTGTAGATGCGTATCTTTTGCTGAAGAACATATCCTGCCATTGTCTCACCATGCCCAGGTAGCTGTTGTTCAGGATGACAATCTTTACGCCAATGTTATACTGCATTATGGTTCCGAGCTCCTGTATTGTCATCTGAAAACCCCCGTCACCCAAAAAGGAGATCACATTCTTTTTTTGTGACCCCAGTCTTGCCCCGACTGCTGCCGGAAGTCCGAAGCCCATTGTCCCCAATCCTCCTGATGTTACCAGTGTATTGGGTTCAGTGAACCTGTAATATCTTGCGGTCACCATCTGGTTCTGCCCGACATCTGTTACTATTACTGCGTCTCCTTTCGTCAGGTCGGAAATAAGTTTTACGACCTCACCCATTTTTATTTCACCCGATTCAGGTTTTATCTCATTCTTTATAATAGTGTCAAATTCGGTTTTGTCGCATATCCTGAATGCCCGTATCCATTTCTCATAAGAGTTATTATTTACCAGCGGGATGAGACTTTTAAGAGTCTCTCCGGCATCATTGTTTATAGCCACATCAACCTTTACATTCTTATTAATTTCTGCAGCATCGATATCGATATGAATAATACTGGCATCGGGTGCATACTTTTTAAGATTTCCGGTGACGCGATCGTCAAACCTCATACCTACAGCAATCAGCAGGTCAGCCTCGTTTGTCAGCACGTTTGGGGCATAATTGCCATGCATTCCAAGGTACCCGGCATAAAGTCTGTGAGATGAAGGGAAAGCTGATAGACCGAGCAGAGTAAGGGCAACGGGGATACCCGTCTTTTCTGCAAACATCATCAGTTCCTTCTCTGCATGAGAGATAAGGACACCATGGCCGGCAATGATCATCGGACGGGAAGCATGATTAATCAGTATTGCTGCCGATTCGATTTCCTTCATATGAAGAGGTATATGCGGATTATAGCTTCTTATATAATCGCATTTGCTGTAGCTGAAATTCAGTCTCTCAATCTGGGCATCTTTTGTAATATCAACCAGTACGGGTCCGGGACGTCCTGTGGTGGCAATATAGAAGGCCTTTGACAGAGCCTCCGGTATTTCTGATGCACTCTTGACCTGGCAGTTCCACTTTGTCACAGGCATTGACACTCCGATGATGTCTGTCTCCTGGAAGGCATCGGTTCCTATCAGGGTTGAGACCACCTGGGCTGTTATAAACACCACCGGGACAGAATCGAGGTATGCATTGGCGATACCCGTCACCAGGTTGGTGGCGCCGGGACCGGAGGTGGCAAGACATACTCCCGGCTTGCCGGTCACCATGGCATAGGCCTGGGCTGCATGGGCGGCACCCTGTTCATGTCTTGTAAGTATGTGGGTTACCTTATCCTCCACATTCATGAGGTTGTCATAGATAGGCATTATTGCCCCTCCGGGATAGCCGAAGACCGTCTCCACTCCCTCGGCAATAAGTATATTGATGACTGCCTCGGCACCTGAAATCTCAGTATGCCCGTTTCCGTTGTGATTCTTGTTGTTATTTTCCTTCATTCCCTGAAACCTTAGATAATTCTTATCGCACCCTGATCAGCTGAACTGACATTGGCAGCGTATGCCTTCAGAGCGCCTGAGATCACTCTTGACCTCTTTAGCGGTTTGTAGGCCATTTCACCCCTTAAAGTCTGGGCTGATCTCCTTTTTTCAATTTCTTCCTTATTTACCAGGAGGTTTATTGACCTGTCAGCGATACTGATCTCAATAATATCTCCGTTCTGTACAAGGGCCAGTAATCCTCCTGCGGCTGCTTCGGGTGACAGATGACCGACAGATAGTCCTGATGTGCCTCCAGAAAAGCGGCCATCGGTTAAAAGTGCACATCTCTTGTCTAGCCCCTTTGACTTCAGGTATGAAGTGGGGTAGAGCATCTCCTGCATGCCTGGCCCTCCTCTTGGTCCTTCGTATCTTATAATGACAGCCTGGCCCTCCTTCACACCTCCGTTCAATATGCCCTCCACGGCATCTTCCTGTGATTCGAAAACGACGGCAGATCCTGAGAAGGTGAAGAGAGCAGGGTCTATGCCGGCTGTTTTGACAATGCACCCGTTCACGGCAACATTACCGTACAGTACTGCCAGTCCTCCTTCCCTGTTGTAGGGGTGATCCATGCTTCTTATGCAGCCGCTGACCCTGTCAGTATCATGGGCGGGATAATATTTTTCCTGCGACCCCATCTCAAGATTTCTCACACCTCCCGGGGCGCTTCTGAATAGTTCATGGGCCTCAGGGAGTGCTGTCCCGCTGAGTATATCCCATTGCGAGATCGCTTCAGCGAGAGAGGGGTGGTCAATCCGGAATACAGAGTCATCAATCAGCCTGCCACGTGACAATTCACCCATGATGGCCATGATCCCTCCGGCACGGTTAACATCCTGGATGTGAAAGTGTGAGCTTGGGGCTACCTTACAGATATTTGGAATCTTCCGTGACAGCTCATCAATATCCTTCATTGTGAAATCCACCTTTGCTTCCCGGGCGACAGCCAGGAGATGAAGAACGGTATTGGTAGATCCGCCCATTGCAATGTCAAGGGACATAGCATTCATGAAGGCACTCCTGGTAGCAATTGAACGGGGAAGAACAGTATCATCACCCTCGTAGTAATATTTTTTTGAAAGTTCGACTATCAGCCGGGCAGCTTCTTCCATCAGCATGAGACGATTCCGATGTGTGGCAACCACTGTTCCGTTACCCGGCAGGGCTATTCCAAGCGCCTCGGCAAGGCAGTTCATTGAGTTGGCTGTAAACATCCCGGAGCAGGAGCCGCATGTCGGGCAGGCTGCCATTTCTATCTCTTTAAGTTTCTCATCAGAGACCGAATCGTCAGCAGCAGCGACCATGGCATCTATAAGATCCAGTTCCCTCGTGGCGGTTCTGCCTGCCTCCATAGGGCCACCTGAAATAAAAACAGTCGGAATGTTAAGTCTCATGGCGGCCATCATCATCCCGGGAGTGATCTTGTCACAGTTGCTGATGCAGATCATCGCATCTGCGCGATGGGCGTTGCAGACATACTCCACGCTGTCGGCTATCAGCTCTCTTGAAGGAAGGGAGTAGAGCATCCCTTCGTGGCCCATAGCAATACCGTCATCTATCGCTATTGTATTGAACTCAGCAGCAAAGAATCCCTGCCTGTTGATCTCTCTCTTAATCAACTGGCCAGCATCATGCAGGTGTACATGGCCGGGGACGAACTGAGAAAAGGAATTTACGATCGCAATCAGAGGTTTTCCAAACTGATCTTCCCTCATTCCATTGGCACGCCAGAGACTTCTGGCTCCGGCCATGTTCCTTCCTGTTGTCGTTGTCGAACTTCTTAAAGGTATTTTCATGTAAAAAAAATCATTTAAAAAAAAGCTTCCCGGTTTTCCGGGAAGCTTCTGTATATTTCACCTTTTATTATACAATTACCCACCGGATCATTAGCCTAAGCCAATAATAAGTGTGAGGGTAATAAAATATAATATAATACTTCTCATAGTTACGTTGCAGTCATGCAACAATGGGGACAAAAATAGATATAATTTTAATACAGCAAACATTTTCGCCTTTTTTTGAAAAACGTGAAATTATGTTCTACTTCAGGATCTGCAGTTCTTTGCCAATTTTGATGAATGCACTGACAGCCTTGTCGAGATGTTCAATCTCGTGTGCTGCCGAGAGTTGTACCCTGATGCGTGCCTGGTCTTTCGGGACAACAGGGTAGTAAAATCCGATTACGTAGATACCTTCCCTAAGCAACCGTGAAGCCAGCTCCTGGGAGAGTTTGGCATCATAAAGCATTACTGCGCATATTGCTGACTGTGTTGGTTTTATGTCAAATCCGGCCTTTAGCATCCTCTCCATGAAATACTTCGTGTTGAAATGCAGCTTGTCCTGCAATTCGTTGGTCTCGGTCATCATCTCAACCATCCTGATGCCTGCAGCGGCAACAAGAGGCGGGATGGCATTGGAGAAGAGGTATGGCCTTGAGCGCTGGCGGAGCATCTCAATTATCTCCTTCTTGCCGGTGGTGAACCCTCCGATGGCTCCGCCGAATGCTTTGCCCAGGGTGCCGGTTATTATCTCGATCTTTCCCCTGAGGTTATATAGTTCTGTGACTCCCCGGCCTGTTTCACCGACAACACCCGCGGAGTGGCACTCATCTACCATGACCATGGCATTGTATCTGTTTGCCAGCTCATATATTTTGTCAAGCGGAGTCACGTTACCATCCATAGAGAAGACACCGTCGGTGACTATAAGTCTGAAGCGCTGCTCCTGTGCAAGTTGCAGTTGTGTCTCAAGGTCCTCCATGTCTGCATTCTCGTAGCGGTAGCGCTGTGCCTTGCAGAGACGCACGCCGTCAATTATTGAAGCATGGTTGAGGGAGTCTGATATAATGGCATCTTCACTTGTGAGCAGTGGTTCGAACACGCCGCCGTTGGCATCAAAACAGGCTGCATAGAGAATAGTGTCTTCGGTTCCGAAAAAATCAGCCAGTTTATTTTCCAGCTCCTTATGCAGGTCTCCGGTACCACATATGAAACGTACCGATGACATACCGTAGCCATGAGTCTCAAGCGCTTTCATGGCCGCCTCAACCAGCTTCTCATTCGCTGACAGTCCGAGGTAGTTATTGGCACAGAAATTCAGCACCCGTTGCCCGGTGTCAAGTGTTATCTCCGCACCCTGCGGTGATACAATGACACGTTCATGCTTGTATAGCCCGGCTTCTTTTATCTCACTGATCTGAGACCTGAGATAATTCTGATATTGATTGTACATCGGTGTGAATATTCACTTGAAACGGATGCAAAGATGGCGTTTTACTGCGATTATTCCATGACGATAATCATTAATATCAGATGAAAAATATGTGAAGCCTTTCCTTAAAAATTACCGCGTCACATTCCGTACTTTTCAATGATCTGATCTTTTGTGAGACCAAGAATACCATATTTCTTTCCCACTTTGATAAATGCTTCGAGGGCTTTGTCGAGATGGTGGATCTCGTGACCTGCAGAGATCTGGGTTCGTATCCTTGCCTGCCCGTTCGGAACCACAGGGAAGAAGAATCCGATAGCATATATGCCCTCTTTAAAGAGATCCCTCGAAAAGTCCTGTGACAGTTTTGCATTGAAAAGCATTACCGGCACTATCGGGGTATTACCATCCTTAAGCAGGAAGCCTGCTTCTGTAAGACCTTTACGCCAGTATGCCGCGTTTTTTTCGAGCTTGTCGCGACGTTCGGTGCTTGCAGTAAGGATATCGAATACCTTGAGTACACCCGAGACAATAACAGGAGCTATTGTATTTGAGAATAGATAAGGACGGGCCTTCTGCCTGCACATCTCCACTATCTCCTTTCTTCCTGACACACACCCTCCGGAGGCTCCGCCGAGGGCCTTCCCGAAGGTTGTCGTGATGATGTCAATCTTGCCGAAGACATTGCAGAATTCATGGGTGCCCCTTCCTGTTGTACCGATGAATCCCGATGCATGAGAGTCATCGACAAGCAGCATGGCATCATACTTTTCGCAAAGTCTGACCATTTCGTCAAGCCTGGCTGTATCCCCGTCCATGGAGAAGACGCCGTCGGTAATGACCAGTTTAAGGCGTTTATCAGCGTGGAGCAGGAGTTTCTCTTCAAGGTGCTCCATGGATGAGTGTTTGAAGGTGTCATGCTGTGCGCTGCAGAGCCTCATACCGTCAATTATCGAAGCATGCACCAGCCTGTCAGAGATCATAATA
>JAKEGI010000260.1 GCA_022615595.1 Bacteroidales bacterium
CCTTCAGGCTGAGGGAGGAGGTCTCTTATTGCATCAACCTGGTAAGGCGTGAGAACCCCGACACAATGGTCAGGTTCGAGTCGACTGTCGACCCGGGCGTGCCTGAAAATCTGATTGGTGATCCCTACCGCCTCCGTCAGGTTATAACAAATCTTCTCTATAATTCCCTGTCAGGAACACAGAAAGGTAAGATAAGCCTTGGCTGCGGTGTCAGCGAGTCAAACGGAAACCAGTTTACTCTTGTCTTTACTATAGGTGACACCGGTAAAATCTACTCCAGGGCTGAGATAAAGAAACTGTTCGGCGACTACATAACAAGCCTGTCCGGCAGGTCAGAGTGGGCTGAGGACCTGCGGCTTGGGCCGGTGCTTGCGCGTCAGCTTGCAGAGCTCATGGGCGGTGAGCTTATTGCGGAAAGCCCGGCAGTCAGGGATGCCTCAGGTCTGGAAAAGGGCCTCAAGGTCACATTCACAATAAATGTCCATCTGAATGAAAAAATAGGCAAGAAGATTGATCTTGCACCCTATACAACCATCAGCGCGATCAAGACGCTGGCAATAACCGGTGCACAGGGGCGTGACGACGATTTCCTTGGCATAATACACCGCCTTGGCATTCCGGTCTCAGTGACAAGTTTCCAGAAGCACACAATCTCGCAGATAAGAACTAACCTTCATAATTCGACAGAAAGATATATACTTCTTATACTTTTTGATGAGCCGGAGGCTGATGGTTTTGAAGCCGGCAAGGCACTCATGGATGAAGGTCTGACGGGCGAATTCATCATACTGATGTTTACCTCTAAAGACCCTAAAGGCCACTATGCAAGATGTGTAGATATGGGAATAGACCATCTGCTTGTCAAGCCCTTTGCCAGCGAGGACCTGATGAACGTACTGAAGGATCATTTTCCGGGTCTCAGAACCGGAACAGGCAACGCAGCCGAAATAAAAGCTTCCTCTCCCGTGGTGCTTGTGGTTGATGACAATTTCCTTAACAGAAAGGTTGTGGGATCATTATTGAAGGTCCTTGGAGTGAAGGCTGAATTTGCCACCGGAGGAGCAGAAGCTTGTACTATGGCAAGGGAGAAGCCTTATGATCTCGTTCTGATGGACCTGATAATGCCTGAAATTGATGGATTTGAAGCGGCACGGATGATTCTTAATTTTGATAAGGAAACAATTATCGTTGCACTCTCTGCTGACACTCTTCCGGAGACGCATGAGAAGGCAAAACAGACCGGCATGAGAGAGGTGATTGTCAAACCGGCAGCGGTGGATGATCTAAGGCGCGTGCTTAAAAAGTATATTAAGCTGAAATAGAATGCCCGGTCTGATAAAACGACTCTCTCCGGGTGAATATCTTGACCGGGGAATATCTGCTCCGGTCATAGATGTCAGGTCACCTGGCGAATTTTCTTACGGGCATATTCCCGGTGCCGTCAATATACCACTGTTTGACGACCACCAGAGGGCTGAAGTAGGAACAATATATAAGGCTGAGGGAAGCCTGAAGGCCGTCGTGCGCGGGATAGACCTTGCAGCGCCGGAGATGTCGGCAAAGCTCACCAGGGCGGTAAGCCTGTCAGCCAATGGCCCTTTGAGACTCTACTGCTGGAGAGGAGGTATGCGGTCGGAAGCAATGGCGTGGCTCTTTTCGCTTGGCGAGATCAATTGTATACTCCTCCGGGGAGGATACAAGGCTTACAGGAACCATATCCTTGATGATCTTGGAAGGGAAAGACGTTATTTAATTCTTGGCGGACTTACCGGGAGCGGCAAGACACAAATACTCAGAAACCTTTCGTCATCAGGCGAACAGGTCACCGACCTGGAGGGACTGGCCTCACACAGGGGCTCGGCTTTCGGTGCACTGGGACAGGCTCCCCAGCCATCGTCGGAGCACTTTGCCAATATGCTCTTTGACGATCTGACGGTTAAACGCCAGGAAGACCAAATATGGCTGGAAGACGAGAGCAGAAACATCGGTACGGTCTTCATGCCTGACAATTTCTACAACAGGATGCAGGCTGCCCCGGTGATTGCACTGATGATGAGCATCGACACCAGGCTCCCGCGACTGCTGCAGGAATATACATCATTCCCCGCAGAGCAGATCATCGCCTCCGTCATGAAGATATCAAAGAGACTCGGCGGAGACAAAACAAGGCTTGCACTTGATGCTGTAAGAGGCGGGGATTTCGCGGCGGCAATAAGGATTACGCTGGAATACTACGACAAATCATATAATTACGGACTTTCAAGGCGGGCGAGCGGCCAGGTAATATATGTTCACACCGACACCGATGATATTTCCGTTAACACCGCAAAGGTAAGGGAGGCGGCAGCGGGCCTCAGGTAATCTTTTCTCTCCTCACCGATGATGCATCGACCCATTTGAAAACCTTGTCTGACCTCCTTACAAGGTCAGGGGCATACACTGAACACAAAGTTCCCTTTTCAGCTTTTTCCGAGGGATTGGTGGCCTCATCCCTCAGATCGCCTACGGTTAGCTCAACGATGCCTGTGGTTGGCCCGTTGAAGAGAATTGTGTCACCCCTGTACAGATCATCTGTTTCAAGTTTGATTTCGGCAACCTTCAGCTTGCTGAAATAGTTGGTCACCTTACCGAGATAGAGCTTTCTTTTTGTTGCTGCAGAACCATAGGTTGTGCTCCATTCTCCGAGCTTCTGGCCGAGGTAATACCCATTCCAGAAACCACGGTTGAATACCTCGGAGAGTCTTTTCGTCCATCCTATGACCCTCTCTTCTCCGAAAGAAGCGTCTGCGATGGCTGTAACGGCCTCCGCATAACAGCTGCAGACAGTCCTTACATATTCGGCAGATCTGGCCCTTCCTTCTATTTTCAGTACCCTGGCGCCGGCTTCTATGATCTGGTCGAGGAACCCGATGGTGCACAAGTCCTTCGGCGACATGATATATTCATTATCAATTTCAAGCTCGTAACCTGACTCCCTGTCCGTGACGATATATCCCTTACGGCACGTCTGATAACAGTTACCCCTGTTGGCAGAGGCATTGTTCTCATGCAGGCTGAGATAGCACTTACCTGATACAGCCATACAGAGTGCGCCATGAACGAACATCTCTATTTTTACATGATTGCCTGACGGGCCGCGAATATCATCGCGGATGATGGTATCATATATATTTCTGATCTGCTGCAGGTTGAGCTCACGTGACAGAACCACCACATCTGCCCATTGAGAGTAAAACTTCAGCGAGCCGCTGTTTGATATGTTGAGCTGGGTCGAAAGATGCACCTCCATACCCTCTTCTGAGGCAGCTGTAATAGCTGCCTGGTCAGTGGCTATCACAGCGGTTATGCCGGCCCTCTTTGCTTCCGAGATTATCCGCCGCATTGTCTCCATCTCATCGTCATAAAGAACGACATTCAGGGTCAGGTAACTCTTCACCCCCTGTTCAGAACAGACGGATGATACTTCGTGCAGATCTTCCACAGTGAAATTGCCTGACGAACGGGCACGCATATTGAGCTGTTCAACTCCGAAGTAAACAGAGTCGGCTCCCCCCTGTATGGCGGCCCTGAGCGACTCCCACGAGCCTGCCGGCGCCATTATTTCTATCTCACTCCTCTTCATGCCACTCATCGGGTCTGGTTGTCACTGCTTCTTCAGTACCACTCTCATGCAACTGCCTCTGCCCTGTTCGGAATGCCGGACAAATATTCTCCCCCTGTGATACTCCTCAATAATTCTCTTCGAGAGAGAGAGCCCCAGTCCCCAACCCCTTTCTCGGGTAGAATACCCCGGCTTGAAGATGGTTTTGAAATCATTTCTTGGTATTCCCCTCCCGGTATCCTCCACATCAATAAATGCCTCCCTGTCAGTCTCTGACAGCCTGATGACAATTGAGCCCATGCCCTTCATGGCATCGACGGAGTTCTTCACCAGGTTCTCTATGACCCATCCCAGAAGTACAGGGCTGTGCGGTACCATGCCGCACCCGGTC
>JAKEGI010000029.1 GCA_022615595.1 Bacteroidales bacterium
AACTCCTTAAGCTGTTTTTCTGTCTGGAAGATCATGCTGTCAGCAGCATTTACCTTATCAGCCATCTCCCTGGCTGTTTTGTCTGCATTTTCGTTGGCTTTCGCCTCTTCGCGCATACGGCGTATTTCATCGTCGCTCAAGCCTGATGAGGCTTCAATACGTATCCTCTGTTCCTTGCCCGTTCCCCTGTCTTTTGCCGAGACATGTAGGATGCCGTTTGCGTCGATGTCGAAGGTCACCTCTATCTGTGGTATTCCCCTGGGGGCAGGTGGTATGCCGTCAAGATGGAACCGGCCGATGGTCTTATTGCCTGAGGCCATAGGTCTCTCTCCCTGCAGTACGTGTATCTCCACAGACGGCTGGCTGTCGCTGGCTGTGGTGAAGGTCTCAGTTTTTCTTGTCGGGATCGTCGTGTTTGACTCGATAAGCCTTGTCATAACACCTCCCATGGTCTCAATGCCAAGTGAAAGCGGAGTGACGTCGAGCAGCAACACATCCTTTACCTCTCCGGTGAGAACGCCACCCTGTATTGCAGCACCTACTGCAACCACTTCGTCAGGGTTCACTCCCTTTGATGGCACTTTGCCGAAAAATTTCTCAACTATCTGCTGTATTGCTGGGATACGGGTTGAACCTCCCACAAGGAGTACCTCGTCAATGTCCGAAGTCTTCAGTCCGGCATCATCGAGAGCCTTGCGGCACGGCTCAAGCACAGAGTTGATAAGCTTATCCGTAAGCTTCTCGAAATGAGCCCTTGATAGATTCTTCACAAGGTGTTTGGGTATCCCGTTAACAGGCATGATATAGGGGAGATTGATCTCCGTGTTTGAAGTGCTGGAGAGCTCAATTTTTGCCTTCTCAGCTGCCTCTTTCAGTCTCTGCAGGGCCATCGGGTCCTTGCGCAGGTCGATACCCTCTTCCTTCTGGAACTCGTCTGCAAGCCAGTCTATGATAAGGTTGTCAAAGTCATCGCCACCGAGGTGGGTGTCACCGTTGGTTGACTTAACCTCAAAGACCCCGTCACCAAGCTCCAGTATTGAAATGTCAAATGTGCCGCCTCCAAGGTCAAACACGGCTATCTTAAGATCCTGTGATTTTTTGTCCAGCCCATAGGCAAGTGATGCAGCCGTCGGCTCGTTGATGATCCTCTTGACTTTCAGTCCTGCAATCTCGCCTGCCTCTTTCGTGGCCTGACGCTGAGAATCATTGAAATAAGCAGGTACGGTAATAACGGCCTCAGTGACCTCCTGCCCGAGGTAATCCTCAGCAGTCTTCTTCATCTTCTGAAGTACGATAGCGGAGATCTCCTGCGGAGAGTAGTTGCGGTCATCAATCTTCACCCTGGGGGTGTTGTTGTCACCGCGTATAACCTCATAGGTGAGTTTCTTCATCTCATTTGTGACCTCGTCATAGCTCCTGCCCATGAATCTCTTGATTGAGGAGACAGTCTTGCGCGGGTTGGTGATAGCCTGTCTTTTGGCAGGGTCTCCTACCTTGCGCTCACCATTCTCGAGGAATGCCACCACTGACGGGGTGGTTCTTTTGCCTTCGCTGTTTGGTATAACCACAGGCTCATTGCCTTCCATGACGGAGACGCATGAGTTTGTAGTTCCAAGGTCAATACCGATAATTTTTCCCATTTTATTATATTTAGTTCTTTATACTTTCATTACTGATATTCCACCAAATGACAATGTTTATGCCACCCTCTCAATGGCGGCACTGTTATGAAATTCTGTCATGATAAACAGAAAAGGTATCAGTAAACGCTTTTTGTCCGTCTGACAAAAAGGCAGTACAGGGTCAAAAAAAAGCTGTTCTGTGCAACTCATTCTCTTATTTCGTAGCTTTGTCCCATACAATAACACAAAGGGTCATGTCAGTACACAAAGTTGTTAAAAAGGTAACCACCCATGTGCTTTACGAGATGAAGCTCAAGGGCGAGAAGATCGCCATGCTGACCGGGTATGACTATTCGATGGCCAGGATACTTGATGAGTCAGGAATTGACATCATACTGGTCGGTGATTCGGCATCAAATGTGATGGCGGGATTTGAAACCACGCTGCCCATCACTCTCGATAACATGATCTATCATGCTGCCTCTGTTGTAAGAGGGGTGAAGAGAGCTCTTGTGGTTGTAGACCTTCCCTTTGGGACATACCAGGGCAATTCACGTGAAGCGCTTGCTTCGGCCATAAGGATCATGAAGGAGACTGGTGCCAGTGCAGTCAAGATGGAGGGAGGGCGTGAGATTACAGAGTCAATAGAAAGGATCCTCACAGCCGGTATCCCTGTCATGGGTCACCTGGGTCTGACGCCGCAGTCGATACACAAGTTCGGGACCTATGTTGTCAGGGCGAAGGAGGAGGAAGAGGCGAGAAAGCTGAAGGAGGATGCCCTGATAATTGAGAAGGCAGGGTGTTTTGCCATTGTGCTTGAGAAGATCCCTGCTTCGCTGGCCGGAGAGGTGGCAGAGGCTGTCAGGGTGCCGGTAATAGGTATAGGTGCCGGATCGCAGGTTGATGGTCAGGTTCTTGTTCTGCATGACATGCTTGGTCTGAACCTGGAGTTCTCGCCACGCTTCCTGAGAAGATATCATAACCTGCATGAAGAGATTAAGGGAGCAGTGCAGAATTATATAGCAGATGTAAGATCGCGCGATTTCCCGAACGAA
>JAKEGI010000261.1 GCA_022615595.1 Bacteroidales bacterium
CCGGTCTTTTCAATCTGCAGTATATCGTTCTCATCGAGCAGGACAGACTTGTTGTTTTTTATTACCCATCCGGTCAGGGTGTTTTTTGCTGCTGTCTCCTGGAAGTGATCACGTTCGTCGGCGAAGAAGGGGAATGTAAGTGTATCCTTCTCAGTGTTGTAAAGGGCTATGAAAAAGTTATTCACATTCCAGAGCCTGCTTATCTCCTTTACAATGGTAGGGTAGATATCAAAGATATCGAAGTCCTGGAGGGCAACTGTTGAGATGTTGTACTGTATTTCCTGCATCAGCCGGGTCTTTATTTCACGGCTGATATCGCGGTATATTCCCAGGAAAGCAATGGTCTGGTCATTGGATATCACCGAGGAGGCGATGAGTGATACATTGATCCTGTTTCCCTGTTTGTCGAGCCTGAGACTCTCAATGGCACCTGTTCCGTTGGCCAGGGCCAGCTCGTCGATTTTGACTGCCTCCTCCTTTAGGTCATCCGGGACAATGAGGTCATCGATCATCATGTTCAATGTCTCTTCGGAAGTGAAGCCGAAGAGTTTTGTGAAGCCCTTGTTTATCTTCAGTATTCGTCCGTCAAAATCAGTCAGGACAATTGCCTCCGGAGCTGCATCAATGAGGTGTTCCAGGGTTGCCTTCTCGGTAGAGAGTTTCTGCTCGTAATCCTTATGTTTGCTTACATCTGTCAGAACGCACCTGTAACCTGTTATCTTGCCCCGGGTGACAATAGGCCCGGCATGGAACAGCACGGAGACTCTGCGCTTCTGCTTGTTGATAATGACATACTCATTGAAAGTTATCTGCCCGGGTTTTGTCAACTCTGACAGATCTTTGTTCAGTCTTTCAAGGTCTTCAGCCATAAAGAGCTCTGACAGCGTCACTCCCCTGGAAAGGTCAGTGTTATTGAAGCCGAGGGTCAGCATTCCCTGTGTATTCATGAATGTAACATGGCCTGCAGTGTCAAGCTCCATGATCATCTCAGGCAACAGCTCTGCAAAGGTCTCAAAGACGATACCCTGTCTGACTATCTCCAGTTCATGCTCCTTCTGCTGCTGCCCTGCCTCCCAGGTAACCACAATGTCTCCTGTGGAAAGCAGCAGGCCGATGTAGTACCCATCCTTATCATCACCATCGGGTGAGACAGGTTGCCTGAAAGATCCCTGTCGCGTCTGAATATTCTCCAGCACAGAGGCCAGTGCCCTGTTGTCTTTCAGTACCGACTTACTGAACTCCCTCCCCAGAACTTCTTCGCAGCCGATCTCTTCAACCTCCTCTGCGCGGCTGTTAAACTCCATGATATGGAGCTTGTTGTCTTCTGACCTCCTGAAGATGGCGACGTAACTGCTCATTGAATCAAATATCTCCCTGAGGATCTTTTCCGATTCAGCCCTTGCATATCCGTCATTAAGGCTGGTAATGTCGTTATAAAACGTGATGAGGTAAATGCTGTCACCCATGAACAGAGTACGGGCACTGAAAAGAAATGTACGTTCTTCCCCTGATCTTGTCCGCAGCCTGATCTCGAGGTCACTTACTTTCTTCAGCCGTGAAAGAAGGATCATATATTTGCGGCTCTGCACAAGATCAACGTAAAGCTGGATGTCATCAGAAGTCCTGCCTATTATCTCCTCCCTTTTATAACCCAGTGTATCAAGGAATGCCTGATTGACGTCGATGTATTCCAGGGTCTCAATATTACTGAGCGAAATCAGCTGGTTTGTTGCGTTGAAGGCAATCTCAGGCACATCAGAAAGTTGAGCAATAGAATCAAGGAAGCCGGATGAAAGATCAGGATTCTGAGTGTTCTCGCTGCGGTTTTTCATCTGAGAGCCGGTCACTTGCTTTATCTTGAAAAGAGATTTTGTCAGGGGTTAAAAATAGTCATTACTGCCCGGAAAATAAAACTCTTATTCCGTTTTAGCAGTCGTCTTCTGCGTGTTTGGTGTAATATGCACACCATTGTTGTATTCCGCAGGTCTTGCATGACGGTGTGCGTGCGGTGCATGTATATCTTCCGTGGAGCAGAAGCCAGTGATGTGCCATCGGTCTCTTCTCCTCAGGTATCTCCCTGGTCAGTTTGATTTCCACCTCCAGCGGATTCTTTGCTCCAGGGGTCAGCCCAATACGGCGCGCCACCCTGAAAACATGCGTATCAACTGCAATTACGGGCTTGTTCCATAATACCGAGGCTATCACATTTGCTGTCTTGCGACCCACTCCTGGCAGCTGCGTCAGATCTGTAATCTCAACAGGTACAGCTCCCTTGAAACGGTTGACAATCATTTCAGCCATACCCTTGAGGTGTTTTGCCTTGTTGTTCGGGTATGAACAGCTCCTTATGAGAGCAGTTATCTCTTCATTTGTCGCGCCTGCCATTGAAGCAGGGTCAGGGAACCTGTTGAAGAGAGCTGGTGTAATCATGTTAACCCTTTTGTCGGTACACTGAGCTGAGAGAATAACTGCAACAATGAGCTGAAAAGGGTCAACATAACTAAGTTCCGTTTCTGCTACCGGCATGTTTACGGCAAACCAATCAAGCACCCCATCATACCTATCTCTTATTTTCATACGCCTCCCTTTAACGGGATGAAAGTAACAAAATTTTACTTTTTTGAGGAGAAGGGCATCGGATGTGAATAAAATCATGGTTATTATGTATCATAATTGCTATTTTTCGCACCATGAGAAGGATTAAAGCAAATACTGCGGCAGGTAAGTCAGTTGTGATAACAGGAGGACAGCTTGAGGACCTTCCTTCTCTTCTGCCCCCCTCCGGATTGTTCATTATCACTGATACCAATGTCAGGGCTCTCTATGGAGAGAGTTTCCCTGCCGCAGAGGTTCTTACGATTCAGCCGGGAGAGATGAGCAAGACCCTTACGGTGGCCGGTGATCTGTGCAGCAGGCTGCTGGCGGCAGGAGCTGACCGTTCATCATTCATCCTGGGCTTTGGCGGTGGCGTTGTATGCGATATTACCGGGTTGGTGGCATCTCTTTATATGAGGGGAGTAAGGCATGCGTTTGTCTCCACCTCTCTGCTCTCGCAGGTTGATGCCAGCATAGGGGGTAAGACAGGTGTGAATCTGGGAAATTATAAGAATATGATAGGCACTTTCAAACAGCCTGAATTTGTTCTCTGTGATCATTCCCTTCTTTCAACATTGCCTGATATTGAATTGCTTTCTGGACTGGGAGAGCTGATAAAGCATGCGGTGATAAGCGACCGGGTACTCTTCTTTGATATTTCAGCCTCACTTTCCAGGCTGTTTGACCGTGACCCTGAGTGTCTCGAAGAGCTGATTTACAGGGCGGTGAAGATCAAGGCTGACATTGTAAGGCGCGATCCTCTGGAGGATGGCCCCAGGAGGGTTCTGAACTTCGGACACACCTTTGGTCATGTGCTGGAGACAGCCTATCAGATACCACACGGCATTGCAGTTATGGAGGGAATGCTTATTGCCTCTGAACTCTCAGTATGGAAGGGTGAACTGCCATATACTGAGGCCCGTCTTCTGAAGAGCACTCTGGAGAGCGCCGGGGTGACAAACCTCCATGAACTGCCGGAAAACATAATCAGACTTATTCAAAAAGATAAGAAGAGCGAAGCAGAGTCTGTAAACATGGTCCTCCTGCAATCGATAGGTAAGGCGGTGATAAGGAATATGCATATTGCTGAATTACAGGATTTTACAGAATACTACAAGCAGCGGAAAATTTAGAATTAACAGATTAGACAAAGGGAAGATGAACACATTGGGTATTATATTCAGGGTATCAATATTCGGAGAGTCACATGGCTCAGCTGTAGGAGTAGTTATTGACGGGTGTCCGGCAGGTTTGCCATACTGGCGGGAAGAACTTATGGCTGACCTTTCACGCCGCAAGGGAGGTATCCTGCCTGGAACCACCCCCCGCAAGGAGACTGATGAGCCGGAGGTTATCAGTGGCATTAATAACAACTTTACCACCGGAGCCCCACTGGTGATATGTACACGCAACACAAACATCAGGTCAGGTGACTATGAACAGTTCTCAAGTATTCCCAGGCCCGGGCATGCTGATTTCACGGCAGGATATAAATACAAGGGTTTCAGTGACATGCGTGGCGGCGGCCACTTCTCCGGCAGGCTTACGTGGGGCTTGGTAGCGGCAGGATATTTTGCGAGGAAGATACTGTCACCGGCCATCATTACTGCTAATCTTGTTGAAGCAGGCGGTGATAAGGATATTACAGCCGCCATATCAAGGGCAACTGAGACAAATGATACTGTCGGAGGCGTGGTTGAGTGTGTGGTCAAAAACGTACCCAGGGGTATTGGCGAACC
>JAKEGI010000262.1 GCA_022615595.1 Bacteroidales bacterium
CTGGCCTGGTTAAGAGGCTGGCCGGGGGCAGTAAGCTCATTCCATCGCCTGGCAAGATAACACCTGAACTGGGCATTGTAAAAAAGGTCACGCCAGAACCTTGAGCCGTCGTTGCCGCCGTACTGGAACTGCCATACATTTGTCTTGCTTCTGTCAAGATTCCACATGAAGAGGTCGTTGCCGTACGTGAGGTCGAGATCCCAGATGGGTCCTGCCCTGAGCTTCCCGTTCCTGTCCTTGTGAAAAAAGGTGCTATAGGTATAAGCGTCAGCATTGGAGGCAAACTCATTGATCAGCATAAAGTCGATAAACGAGGGAATATCTATTATTGAAGGATAACCGTTCACTACTGAGGCGTCTCCGTTCTTCGCGGCTGTTTCAAGCTTGAAGAACTCTCCCTTTATATAGTTTGTCTGTTGCGTGGTGGCATCCTCGGGTTCCGGAAGGTCATGTATATAGTAGACCGGATTATTTGTCCATGAGTACATGGTCCAGGCAATAGGGTCACCCCCGGTCTGCTTGTCAGCTTTTGAGATATACCCCCCGGAGAGAGCCGGAACTGTATTATCAGCTTGCGTGATCTTGATGACGTCAACCCTGTTGTCATCAGACTTGATCTTCTCCTGCAACATGTAAAGACCCTTGTAATCATTGTTGATAATGATCTCGCAATAGGAGGTTCTTGAGGCATAATTGCCAAGTTGCCTTGAGAGGTTATGACACAGGTAGTCACGCATCATTGCAGTATCAAAAACCATTCCGCCAAAAATCCAGTCGTTCTCCTCAGGCATCCCCAGAAGACTGACATTATTGTTGGTGACATCGTCAGCAAGGCGGGTTGTGAAGCCATAATTCTTTTTTGGTGAGATCTGTGACGAGGAGCCCCGTACTTCGATTCCTATGCGACCGTCGTAATCAAGATAATCAGGATTGTTCTGATCGGTAACGTAGTTTCTCTGACCCGGCCCGCGGTAGATTATCTTCATCGTTGCCTTGACCTTTGGATCATCGGGGATGGTGACACCTCCGTCAGTATTAATAATTACGATAGGCAGATTGCTGCTGGTCAGTGTCTGCGGGAGGAGTGGCACTGATGACAGAAAAAAGAGTAAGGCTGGCAGTAATAGTATTCTCATCCTTTGATCTGATGCGGGATTCAAAGTTAACATTTTATTATTTATCTTTAGCATTGCTGGCTTTATCAACCAGCCCGGGCAATGAGCAAAAGAGTAAGAGTGAAGTCCCCTGCGACTGTCTCAAATCTGAACTGCGGATTTGATGTGATTGGTTTGGCTATTGATGAGCCCTATGACATAGTTGATATCGAACTGACCGACAATGGATTAATTGAGATAGCCGAAATAAGGGGATGTGAAAGCCTCAGCAGGGATAAAGATAAAAATGTTGCAGGAGCAGTGCTTGAGGGAATGATATCATCCACGGGAGCGAGCTCCGGTTTCAGAGTCGTCATTGAAAAGGGAATCTCTCCGGGCAGCGGCATCGGATCAAGTGCTGCCAGTTCTGCAGCAACTGCTTTCGCAGCGAATATCCTTCTTGACAGGCCATTCAGTCTGACAGAGCTTGTGGCTTTCGCCATGGAGGGTGAGAGGCTGGCCTCAGGTTCAGCCCATGCCGATAATGTGGCGCCTGCAATTTTTGGCGGTATAACTCTTGTTCGCAGCTACCACCCTCTGGATATTGTCCGGTTAAACATCCCGGCAGAGCTCTGGTGCGTGGTTATTCACCCCCAGGCCGAGATAAGGACCTCTGAGGCACGCAAGCTCCTTGACAGGGAGATACCGCTCGCCACAGCGGTAAGGCAGTGGGGAAATGTAGGAGGATTGGTAGCCGGCTTTTTCACATCTGATTACGATCTTATCGGGCGCTCGCTTGTCGATTATGTAGCTGAGCCGAAGCGTTCAGGACTTATCCCGGGGTTTGAGATGCTGAAGCAAGCTGCACTTGCCGGTGGAGCGCTTGGTGCAGGTATCTCCGGTTCAGGGCCTTCACTCTTCGCCCTCTGCCGGGGCGAGGTAACTGCAGGAAGGGTTCTTGACGAGATGTCTGATGTTATGCACTCTTCAGGGATTGAATTCAATGGTTATTCTTCACCGGTGAACAATGAAGGAACCGTTTTATGCGAATGACAGGCATGACAAGGAATGATGCTATACTATAACCTTAAAAACAAAAAAGAGAGGGTAACATTCAGGGAAGCAGTAACCCGCGGATTATCTTCAGATATGGGTTTATACATGCCTGAAGAGATACCTTCCCCGGGGCATGACTTTTTCAGAAGCCTTCCGGAGATGAGTCTTCCTCAGATTGCATTCAGCATCGGGGGAATGTATTTGGGAGATGAGATACCGGGGCCGGTACTTGAGAAGATCTGTTCTGAGTCCTTCAATTTTCCAATCGAATTAAAGAAGATCGGTCCCGGGAAGAGTGTACTGGAACTCTTTCACGGTCCGACAGCAGCATTCAAGGACTTCGGAGCCAGATTCATGTCAAGGTGCCTTGGCTATTTTACAACCGGAGATGACCGGAAAACCGTTGTTCTGGTCGCTACATCCGGCGATACAGGTGGAGCCGTGGCTGACAGCTTCGCAGGAGTTGAAGGAGTTGATGTCATCATACTTTATCCTTCAGGCAGGATAAGTCCCCTGCAGGAGAATCAGCTGACAACCCATGGCGGAAATATCACGGCCCTGGAGATAACCGGTACCTTTGATGACTGCCAGGCGATGGTAAGGGAGGTATTTACGAGGCTGGACACCCGCGATAAGATAAGACTTACCTCGGCTAACTCGATAAATGTTGCACGGCTGATCCCTCAGAGCTTCTATTACTATTACGCCGTGAGCCGATGTGAGAACCGGGAGCCTGTTCTTTCAGTGCCGAGCGGTAACTTTGGCAACCTGGCCGCCGCCGTTATGGCATGGAGGTCGGGACTGCAGGTAAAGCATTTCATTGCATCAACAAATGTTAACAGGGTAGTGCCGGAATACATCAGGACAGGCGAGTACCATCCGGCGCCTACCGTCATGACCATTGCAAACGCCATGGATGTAGGAAATCCAGGCAACTTTGCCAGACTGATGCAACTATTTGATAATGAATATGTAAATATTGCTTCAAAGATCTCGGGCTACTGGTTTGATGATGACCGGATAAGAAATCATATAAGGGACGAACATCAGAGGTCAGGATACATTCTTGATCCTCACGGAGCCGTGGCGAGCCTTGGCCTGGAGAGTTACATAAGAGATCATCCCGGGACGGAGGGAATACTTGCTGCAACAGCGCATCCGGCCAAATTCAGCGAGGTAGTTGAGCCAATTATAGGCGAAAAATTAAGTGTTCCCTCCAGTCTTAATCGTTTTCTCTTAGGGAAGAAATTGTCTGTACCAATGAAATCGGGATATCATTATCTCAGGGAATATCTCACCGAGCGATATCATTTACAGTAAAGTATATCAACACAAC
>JAKEGI010000263.1 GCA_022615595.1 Bacteroidales bacterium
AAGAGCTACCCCCCTCATAAACAGGTAATCAAGGACATTTCGTTATCATTCTTTCTTGGTGCCAAGATTGGCATCATAGGACTTAACGGATCGGGAAAATCGACCCTGCTTAAGATAATAGCCGGTCTCGAGAAGGAATACCAGGGTGAAGTGGTCTTCTCGCCGGGTTATACCGTGGGACACCTGGCACAGGACCCTCTTATGGACGACAAGCGCACGGTGCGCGAGATCGTTGAGGAGGGAGCTGCACCTGTTGTTGCAGCGCTTAAGGAGTACGAGGAGATAAACCTCCGGTTCGGTGAGCCTGAGGTCTATGAGAACCCTGCTGCCATGGAGAAGCTCATGAACAGGCAGGCTGAGTTGCAGGAGAAGATCGAGGCCCTTGATGGCTGGAACCTCGAACACAGGCTTGACCGCGCCATGGATGCCCTCCGCTGTCCCGACCCGGCAACGCCGGTAAAGATCCTTTCGGGCGGTGAACGGCGCCGGGTGGCACTCTGCCGCCTGATGCTGCTTGAGCCTGACGTTCTCCTCCTCGATGAACCAACGAACCACCTTGACGCCGGGAGCATCCAGTGGCTCGAGACACACCTCAAACAGTACAAGGGCACAGTAATTTGCATTACGCATGACAGGTATTTTCTTGACAATGTTGCAGGATGGATCCTTGAGCTTGATCGCGGGGAGGGTATCCCGTGGAAAGGCAACTACACCTCCTGGCTTGAACAGAAGGCAAAGAGACTTGAACTGGAGGAGAAAGGAAACATCAGGCGCAGGAAGACACTGGAGCATGAGCTTGAGTGGGTGAGGATGTCGCCAAAGGCCAGGCATGCCAAGTCAAAGGCACGCCTCAGCCAGTACGAAAACCTTCTGAACCAGGATGTGAAACAGAAGGAGGAGAAACTGGAGATCTTCATCCCCAACGGTCTCAGGCTTGGTGACAAGGTGATAAGAGGGAAGGGTGTTACGAAGGCATTTGGCAACAGGATACTGTTTGAAGATCTTGAGTTCAATCTACCTCCTAACGGTATTGTGGGTGTTATCGGACCCAACGGTGCGGGCAAGACAACACTGTTTCGCATGATCATGGGCCAGGAGACGGTAGACAAAGGCACTTTTGAAGTTGGCGAGACAGTCACCCTGGGGTATGTTGACCAGGCACATGCAGAGATTGATCCTAAAAAGAGCGTCTACGAGGTCATCTCCGGAGGTGTTGACGAGGTAATGGTAGGCAATCGCCCTGTCAATGCAAGAGCCTATGCTGCCCGGTTCAACTTCACCGGAGCTGACCAGGAGAAGAAATGCGGGGTGCTCTCCGGCGGTGAGCGCAACAGGCTGCACCTGGCTCTCACACTTAAGAGCGGAGCCAACGTGCTGCTGCTCGATGAGCCTACCAATGACATCGATGTCAATACCCTGCGCGCTCTTGAAGAGGGGCTGGAAAATTTTGCCGGTTGTGCCGTGATCATATCACACGACCGCTGGTTCCTTGACCGCGTCGCCACACACATCCTTGCCTTCGAGGGCGATTCGAAGGTTGTGTGGTTTGAAGGCGACTACTCAGAATATGAAGAGAACTATCACAAACGCACCGGCAACGCCGGCCCGGTCAGGATTAAATACAAAAAACTTGCTTAAAACGGTGCAATAATTTGCCGGAGATCATAATAAAAATCATAATTTTCAGGGCTGTTATTCAATAAACAATACTTTTGCGTTTGTTCACACTGGCATATTTAGTTATATAGATATATTCGCAAGAAGCATAAAATCAGGTTTATAGATGGCAACACGCAGACAATTCATCAGGATTTCGGCAATGGGTGCAGGGGCCGTGATGGCCGGAGCGGCAGGCTTCAGGCTGTTGGCTTCTGAGCTCACTGACGGCCAGAAGGCGACCCTGGCAGCTCTTAACAAACGTACCCCCACTTACTGTGAAGTTTGTTTCTGGAAGTGTGCCGGATGGGTGTATAAGGATGACAAGGGTGCTATAAAGAAGATAACCGGCAATGCGGAAGATCTCAACTGTAACGGCCGTCTCTGTCCCCGCGGTACCGGAGGTGTCGGGATGTATCATGATGAAGACAGACTGCGTAAGCCGCTGATACGAACTGATAAGCGAGGCACACAGAGTTTCAGGGAGGCATCCTGGGAGGAGGCATTCGATTACATTGCGGAGAAGATTAAGAAGATCTCTGCCGAGCATGGTCCGGAATGCATAGCACTCTTTACCCATGGCTCGGGAGGGAAATATTTTTCTACCCTGCTTCGTGCACTGGGATCGCCTCATGTGGCAGCTCCCTCATACGCACAGTGCCGTGGTCCGCGTGAAGTGGCTTTTCAGGCCACTTTCGGTGAGACCCTCGACAGTCCCGAGCGTCTCGACATCCGTGACACAAAATGTCTTGTACTGATTGGGAGCCATCTGGGTGAGAACATGCATAACGGGCAGGTGCAGGAGATGTCAGACGCAATTGACAAGGGAGCCACAATTATTACGGTCGATCCCCGCTTCTCCACCGCTGCCGGCAAATCAAAATACTGGCTGCCCATCAAGCCTGCAACCGACATGGCACTGCTGCTGGCATGGATGAATGTCATCATCACCGAAGAGCTCTATGACAAGGCTTACGTCGAGAAGTACACCTTCGGATTTGAATACCTGAAGGAGCATGTCAGGAACATGACTCCTGAGTGGGCTTACGGCATAACCACTATTGACCCGACGGTAATCCGCGAGACAGCCCGGGAGATGGCCAATGCCTCTCCGGCAGTAATAGTTCACCCGGGACGTCATGTCGTCTGGTATGGCGATGACACGCAGCGGATGAGGGCTGTTGCCATTCTCAATGCCCTTCTTGGCTCATGGGGCCGCAGAGGCGGCTTCTACCGCCCGGAAACATTCGAGCTGCCTGAGCCACCTCACCCGGCCTACCCGACACCGAAGAGAACATGGAGGACAGAGTTTCCTGATATCTATAAACTGGCAGACACAGTACTTGCCAACGGCGTCTGTGACGCCAGCGTCCCTGACCCCAGCCGTAACTGCCAGTTCAAGGGATGGATCGTCAACGGCACCAATCTGATGGAGACACTTCCTAACCAGGCGAATACCCTGAGAGCGATAGATGAGCTTGACCTGCTTGTTGTTGTTGATACAATGCCAATGGAGATAACGGGTTATGCCGATGTCGTTCTTCCCGAATGTACTTATCTTGAGCGTTATGATGACCTGAGGGTTGTTCAGCACCGCAAGCCGCAGATAGCCCTCCGGGCTCCTGCTGCCGAGCCGATGTACGACACAAAACCTGCCTTCTGGATGGCCAGGGAGCTGGCAAAGAGACTGGGGGTAATAGAATATTTCCCATTTGAAAAAATTGAGGATCAGCTCGACTGGCAGCTGAAGCAGGTGGGAAGCAGCATGGAAGAGATGATGAAGATCGGGGTAAAGACTTTTGACCGCAGTGCCGATGACCTCTATTTTTATCCTGACGAGGATGTGGAGTTTTATACCGGGACTGGCAAGATTGAACTTTATTCTTCCCTGCTTGCCGATGCAGGCTTTGATCCCATGCCCGTCTATACAAAACATGAAGAGCCGCCGGCCGGCTATTACAGGCTTAATTACGGGAGGGCCCCGATGCATACCTTCAGCCGTACTTCCAACAACCCTAACCTCACTGACCTGATGGACGAAAACAGCGTCTGGGTCAATCCGAGAGTGGCAAAAGAGTGGGACCTGAGCACTGGCCAGTATGTTCATCTTGTCAACCAGGACGGTAAGCGTTCGGAGTTTCCGATAAAGGTGCGGGTGACGGAGCGTATCAGGTGGGATTCGGTATACATGGTTCACGGGTTCGGCCATCAGGAGAAGAAGCTGCGACGATGTTACGGGAAAGGAGCAAGCGACACCAACCTGATCACGAAGGTGCTGGTTGATCCTATAATGGGAGGCACCGGCATGCGCGGCAACTTCGTGACATTCATTACTGATCTTGCAGAAGCGGAGGTGGCATCATGAGATACGCGATGGCTGTTGACACCAAAAAATGTGTCGGGTGCAGCGACTGTGTCGTCGCCTGCCAGACAGAGAACGATGTGCCCATCGGCTACTGCCGCGACTGGGTGGTTGAGGTGGTTGACGGAACCTATCCCCGGCTCGAGATCGAACTCAGGTCGGAGAGGTGCAACCACTGCGGCAACGCCCCCTGTGTCAGATGCTGTCCCACGGGAGCAAGCCACATTGCCGAGGGAGGCATCGTACTGGTTGAACCCAATAAGTGCATTGGCTGTGGTGCATGTATCGCATCATGCCCCTATGATGCGCGCTATCCGCATCCGAAAGGATATGTTGACAAATGTACCTTCTGCATCCACCGGGTAAGGGAGGGCATGAAGCCGGCATGCGTTGCAGTATGCCCGACAAAATGCATGTACTTCGGCGATCTCGATGACCCTAACAGCGACGTGAGCGTCATATTGAAGAAGCGCAAGCACAAGACTCTCATACCTGAAGCGGGGACAAGACCTGAGTTATATTTCCTAATTTGAGAAGAAGATGAATGAAGAGCTTATAATAAGCGGAAGAGAGAACCTGATGGTTGATCCGCATCTGCATATCTGGCACTGGCCGATACCTCTTTATCTCTTCCTCGGAGGCCTTGCGGCAGGTATTCTTTTCTTTGCCGCGCTGTTCTACCTCATGGGCAGGGAGAATGAATACCGCACCGCAGTCAGAAGGATTCCCTTCATAGCACCGATAGCCCTCATCGTGGGCCTTGCAGCCCTCTTCTTCGACCTGCGGCACAAGGCCTTTTTCTGGCAGCTCTACACGGCAATAAGACTTGAGTCTCCGATGTCATGGGGCGCCTGGACACTGCTTGTCATAACAACAGCATCGGTGATATGGTGTGCCCTCCACATAAGAGAGTTCTTCCCTGAGTGGGACTGGAAGTACAGGTGGCTGATTGACCTTGAGACCTTCTTCAATAAATACAAGAAGGTGCTGGCATGGGTGATACTTATATACGCTGTCATTACCGGTATTTATACAGGTATCCTTCTCTCGGCGTTCAACGCAAGGCCATTATGGAACACATCTGTGCTGGGGCCGCTCTTTCTGGCCTCAGGGCTATCAGCAGGCGCAGCCTCGATAGTCCTTGGTTCCAAAGACAAAAAGGAGAGGCTGACATTCACAAAGATTGACCTTATCATTCTTGGAGTTGAGCTTTTCCTTATAATACACATGTTCATGGGTTTCCTTGCAAGCACCCGGGTACAGATCGAGGCAGCAGAGCTCTTCCTCGGAGGAGGCTACACGATGGTATTCTGGATTTTTGTAGTCTTCCTGGGCATCATCCTTCCCGCGGCTCTTGATCTCATGGAGCTGAGAGGCTACCACATCCCTGCGGTCATACCCGGGGTGCTGGTGCTCTTCGGAAGCCTTATGTTCCGTTTTGTCTTTGTCTTTGCCGGCCAGATAAGCCGGTGGCTGTACTGATCACAATAACAAAAAATAATATGAGCAATAATCAAAACACAGAGAAAAGCAGGCGATATCTCAATCCCTATCTTGGCGGGGTACTTCTGGGCCTGGTGCTGCTTGCAGCCAATTTCATATCAGGCAGGGGCCTGGGTGCCAGTGGTGCCATCAAGAGTGTCGTGGCCACATCCATCGTGGTGGTTCACAAGGATGCCGTAAACACCATGCCGTTCATGGCTGAATATGCTGAGTCACACAGCGGCAGCCCGATGAGGTCATGGCTTGTCTTCCAGATGATGGGAGTGCTGGTCGGAGGATTTTTATCGGGGGCGCTGGCCGGTCGTTTGAAGCTTAAGGTAGAGCACTCACCCAGGATAACCTCAAAGCGCCGGCTGATATTTGCGCTTGCCGGCGGTATACTGTTCGGCTTCGGTTCGCAGCTGGGCAGGGGTTGCACAAGCGGCTCCGCCCTCAGCGGCATGGCCGTACTGTCACTTGGCGGATTCATCACTATGATGGGAATTTTCGGCACAGCCTTCGCACTTGCATATTTCTTCAGGAAAAACTGGATATAAAAGAGAGGAGAATAACATGGGACCATTAGCACCATATGAGATTATTTCGGAGAACACCAATTTTCTCCTTGCCTTCTTCATCGGCATAGCCTTTGGCTGGGTACTCGAGAGCTCGGGCTTCTCATCAAGCCGCAAGCTGGCCGGCATTTTCTACGGTTATGATGCCGTAGTTCTAAAGGTCTTTTTTACTGCAGCGATAACTGCGATGCTCGGCCTGCTCTTCATGAGCCTCTTTGGCTGGGTGGACCTTGACCTCATATATGTCAACCCGACCTATCTGACTTCTGCCATCGTCGGCGGAGTGGTGATGGGAGCAGGATTTATTATGGGAGGCTTCTGCCCCGGCACCAGCTTCTGCGGTGCTGCCATAGGCAAGATAGACGCTATGGTCTTCATCGGAGGACTCTTCATCGGCGTTTACGGTTTCGCCTTCACATACGGATGGTGGGAGAAGATGTACTTCGCAAAATACCTTGGTGAACCAAAGGTAAGCGAGATGCTTGGCATGTCTGACGGCCTCTTCGGCCTCTTCCTGATAATTATCGCCCTTGGCATGTTTTATGTGGCCGAATGGGCAGAGAAAAAATTCCCAAGGGAAGAATACTAAATAAAAAAAAACAGAATATCATGAAATCACTGAAATTACTGGCCCTGATTATTATCCCGCTGGGCATCATTATCGCCGCCGTACCGCCTGACAGGACAAGGCATTTCAGGCTTACCGCCGACGAACTGTTGCAGGAAGCCGGTGCCGGTGTGCAGTTTGTTTCTGCAGATGTTGTTGCTGACATGCTGGTGCAGAATGACCCTTCGCTGCAGCTCATTGACGTCCGCACGCCGGAGGAGTTTGACGCATTCAGCCTGCCGGGGGCAATCAATGTGCCTCTCAGCAACCTGCTTGCCGAAGAGTACACCGATCTTCTCAACCAGGATGCCCGCATGAATGTCTTCTATTCAAACGGCTCGGTTTATGCCAATCAGGCATGGATGATAACCAGGCAGCTTGGTTACGAGAACAATTTTGTCCTTGAGGGAGGCCTTAACTTCTGGTTTGGCAACATCCTTGCTGCCACAGAGCCTGCACAGACAAGCCCCAACGAGGAGTTTGCGAAGTATGATTTTCGCAAGAGCGCTGCCGCTGCACTGGGTGGCGGAGGCGTGGTTTCTGCTACCGGCGATACCCCAACCGTCAAGGCTGTGAAGCCTCCGGTGACGGCCAAGGCAAAGAAGAAGCCTGCCGGTGGCTGCTGATTTTTTTGCAGTAAGGGAAAAATGATTTACATTTGCGCCTGCAAACGCGAGGCCCTATAGTTCAATGGATAGAACGCGGGTTTCCTAAACCTGAAATCCAGGTTCGATTCCTGGTGGGGCTACGAAGTGGCAAAAAAAGTGGGTGTCTCAAAAGGACACCCTCACTTTTTGGATCACAACAAACAGCACCGGAAGGTGCTGCAGGCTCCGCAGGAGCATCACAAAAAATCATCTTTCAATGATGAATACAGGAAGCTCCTGACGGAGAATGGTGTGCAGATCAATGAACAGTATTTCCCTTAGTGATCTGTCACCCCTTCAGGGCTCAGAGGTATTGTGGGGGATTCCATCCGGCCACGGGTTCCGTCCGTCAGTGACGGACTCCACCCGCGGTTATTCATCTGTCGCCCTTACGGGCTGTAATGGTGCATATGAGTCTGATGACCATAAAAAGCACCGACAGGTGCTGTAAGCTCTGCATTAGCATCGCCCTGCGGGCCGCAGCTGAGCATACGAATCTGATGACTACTGACAGCGCTGACAGGTGCTGTAAGCACTGCATGTGCATCGCCCTTGCGGGCTGCAGCTGTGCATATCAGCCAGATGACCTTACTGACAGCACTGGCAGGTGCTGAAGGCTCCGCAGGAGCATCGTCACGAAGTGACGAAAGATGCATAACCCCCGGCGTGAGCCGGGGGCAGGCAAAGGAAGTTAACCGGAGCCCTGCAAGGGTGAC
>JAKEGI010000264.1 GCA_022615595.1 Bacteroidales bacterium
CCCATGTATACCGGGCCTGCGGTATATTCAGCTATATGTGCTTCGGTGGCCAGGCAGGCTTTCTCCAGTGCTTTTTCAGCATTATCAATGATGACCTCTTCCCCGAAGGCGTTTATGAAGTGTCTTGTGCGCCCGGAAATCTTTATTTTATAAGGGAGGAGGCTGGTAAATACGACTGTATCGCCAATGATATATCTCCATAATCCGCCGTCAGTCGATATCACCATCGCATAGTTGACCCCTGTTTCAACCTCACCCAGTGAGAGGGCGGCAGAATGATCCTTTCCGACCCTGTCTGCCGGGATAAACTCGTAATAGATTCCATAATCAAGCATCAGCAGCATTGAGTTGTCAGACAGGTCATCCTGGATTGCGAAGAAGCCTTCTGATGCATTATAGGTTTCCATATAGCGCATTGCAGGGTCAGGCAGCAGGCGCCTGTACTGCTCCCTGTAGGGTGTGAAGCTTACTCCGCCGTGAAAAAACACCTCAAGGCCAGGCCACACTTCATGAAGATTTGCTTTGCAGGTCTCCTTAAGTATATGTCTGATAAGCACAAGATACCAAGAGGGCACTCCGGATATGCTTGTTACGTTAATCCCTGTCGTTATTTTAGTGATCATCCTCATCTTCTCTTCAAAATCCTCGATAAGGGCGATGCGGGCAGGAGGGGTACGGATAAGGTCAGTATAGAAGGGAGCATTCTCAATCAGTGCTGCAGAAAGGTCTCCATAGAATGAGTTATTGCTGAAGTTATTGACCTGATGGCTTCCTCCGAGAGTGAGTCCTTTGCCGAGGAAGATCCTGGTGGAGGGATTAATGGCCGTGTATAATGCAAGGCAATCTTTTGCGCCTCTGTAGTGGGTGCTCTCAAGCGACCTGTTTGTCAACGGGATGAACTTGCTTTTTGTGCTGGTGGTGCCCGATGACCTGGCAAACCATTTTACCTCTCCGGGCCACAAAAGGTCCTTTTCGCCGGCTCGCAGCCTGTCAACATAAGGTATCAGGTCCTCGTAATCCTGAAGCGGGACATTGTTACGATACTGCTCATGAGTGGATATGGATGTGTATCCATGTTCCTTACCCCAGACAGTATTACGGCTGTCATGCAGAAGACGCTTCAATGTTTCATCCTGGACTTCAACCGGGTGACTTTTGAAAAGGTCAATCTGATGAAGCCTTTTTGTATTCAGCCATTTTATTAGTGAAGGAATAATCGGCATCACTGTCAATTTGCCACCAAAGATAATTAATAGAGTTTGTGAATCATCTGAATATCTCTTTCAATACCTGAAGAGACCTTATATGCCTGATACCGGGAAGATGAAGCTGGTAATATTTCAATACCCGGTTCAGTAGTTCGGACCTTTCTTCACCTGTAAGATGCAGTTCTGCAAGCTCCCCGGCGGTCATCATCAGCAGACGGTTAAGAAGCCCGGCGGAGTACGGCTCAAGGTAGTCAGGATGCATCGGCTGATCGGGTGTGAACTGCCCGCTTGCCATGTCAAAATAACTTCCGGACTTCGAAGATGGAGTGGGCCCGAGGCCGGCATATGCAGTCAGGGTTACCAGGAACCAGAGATGAAAGTTGCTTATGCCTTCAGTCATTTCATCGAGTGAAATGACTGAAGTCTCGATGAAACTGTACAGGGCCAGGTTGACATCCTCTTCCCTGATGATATTGTTGAGCAATTCACCCATGAAGAGGGCGATTGAGCTGCGACGGATGTCTCCCGGAATGTTTCCGGGGATGTAGCTCAGGTTGAGTTCCTTAAGGTTATGGATCTCCCTGTTCTCATAATGGTAGAGCTCAAGGTTGAAAATGTGAAGTGGCTGAAAGTATGGGTATTTTGTACTTCCCTTCTTCGAGGAGATGCCTTTGACCATCACCGGCAGCCTTCCATATTCACGGGTATAGAAGTGTGCAATCAGTGAGTTGTCTGAATATCTCACGTGATGGAGTAAGATTGCCCTTGTTTTAACTATCATCGCCTGGAAGCATCATGTCAAAAGTATTAAAGTTTTAAGCAGAGACAGCAACGGATAGGGGCCTGAGTTAAAAATATGTATTTTTACTCTTCAACTTTCTATTATGAATCTGAGGTCAAAAGATCAGCTTCTCAGGCGTGTTGCACGTCTTGCACGGCAGAATACGGAACTGGAGGAGATGCTCAAAAAGCTCGATAGGGAGAAAAATGAGCTTCTTGACGCCAATGAGAGGTATAAGCTGCTTCTTGAGAAGCACAAGGTTTCTTCCGTCAGGGCCGAGGAGGAGGAGAGGTCTCTCAGGTTCAACATGGTGACGGTCCTCTATGCTGATATTCACGGGTTTTTGAAACTCGTGGAGGAGATGGACTCTGCCCAGCTGATGGATGAACTTGACGGGATCTTTTATGAATTCGATCAGATTGTCAGCAGGTATCATATTGAAAAGATTCGTACTATAGGTGACACATATATGTGCACCGGCGGGATACCGCAAAAGAACATCACAAACCCCGTGGATGTTGTGATGGCTGCTCTTGAGATGAGAAATCTTCTCGATACTTATGAGCGTGCAAGGAGGGGTGATGTCAGGATATGGGAGCTAAAGATCGGTATCCATACCGGACCGGTAACTGCCAGTATCTCCGGGAAGAAAAAGATCTCGTATGATGTAAAGGGTGAAACTGTCAACACGGCAAGCCGGATAGAGGCTGTCTCGGAGAAGGGTTCCATCCTGATCTCGGTGATGACATATGAACTTGTCAAGGAGTTTTTCAGATGCGAATACCTCGGGAAACTTCCGGTAAAATATACAGGAGACCTGCAGATGTACCAGGTTCTGGGCCTTCTTCCTGAATTATCGGTAGACGGCCAGGGCATTATGCCTAACGAAGCCTTCAGGACCAGGTTTGCCCTCATGCAGTTCACTGATATGCAGGAGTTTATTCTTGACAAGCTTGAGAAGGAGTTACCTGACTATCTTCATTACCATAATGTAAAGCACACAGTCGATGTGGTTACCGAGGTTGAGCTTATAGGCTGGGCTGAAGGGTGCAGTGATGAAGAGATATTACTGCTCAAGACTGCAGGATTATTTCATGATGCAGGTCATACAATCGCATATGATGATCATGAATTTCACAGCACTGTCATGGCCCGCGCAATTCTGCCCGGATACGGATACTCCGAAGAGCAGATTGACAGAATATGCGGGATCATTATGTCGACAAAGCTGCCGCCCAAACCCGGCAATCTCCTGGAGGAGATAATCTGTGATTCTGACCTGGATTATCTCGGGAGAAGCGATTTTATACCGGTGTCCAATACACTGTTTGAAGAGCTTAAGGCTCAGAACAAGATCACCAGGCTTAATGACTGGAATAAGCTACAGGTCAGGTTTATCTCAGGGCATCAGTATTTTACTGCAACTGCCAGGAGTCTCAGGGAAGTGAATAAGCAGTTGCAGATAGAGAGAATACAAAGTCTCATTACAGAAGACTGATCACCTGATAATAAGCATTTTGGTTACCTCTGCTATACTTCCGTCCTCATTACTGCAAAAGACAAGGTAAACACCGCTGGTCACTCTGGCGGAGCGATAGTTTCTGAGATCCCAGGTAGCCTGACCTCCGTCTGAGGTGGTTTCCCACACCA